>CAYIQU010000299.1:0-3096 GCA_964365645.1 uncultured Hyphomicrobiales bacterium
TTGGGGCTGCCCGATCCCCATCGTTCACTGCGCGGCCTGCGGCGTCGTACCGGTGCCAGAAAAAGACCTGCCGGTGCGCCTGCCCGACGACGTGACGTTCGACCGGCCGGGCAATCCGCTCGATCATCATCCGAGTTGGAAAAACGTCGCCTGCCCCTGCTGCGGCCAGCCGGCCCGGCGCGAGACCGACACCTTCGACACGTTCTTCGAGTCGTCTTGGTACTTCGCCCGCTTTTGCTCGGCCACGGTCGCCGATAAGCCGTTCGAGCGGGCCGCGGTCGATTATTGGCTGCCGGTGGATCAGTACATCGGCGGCATCGAGCACGCGGTCCTGCATCTGCTCTATTCCCGGTTCTTCACCCGCGCCATGAGCGCGTGCGGCTACCTCGATTTGAAGGAGCCGTTCGCCGGCCTGTTGACCCAGGGCATGGTCTGCCCCGAAACCTATCGCGCCGCCGACGGCAAGTGGCTGTTCCCCGGCGAGATCGAGCGCCGCCCCGACGGCACCGCCGTTCAGTCCAAGACCGGCCAGCCGGTCACGCTCGGCCGCTCGGAGAAAATGAGCAAGTCGCGCAAGAACGTGGTCGATCCGGAGGCCATTCTCGAGGCCTACGGCGCCGACACCGCGCGCCTCTTCATGCTGTCCGACAGCCCGCCCGATCGCGACCTGGAATGGACGGACGCCGGCATCGAGGGCGCCTGGCGCTATCTCAACCGCCTGTGGCGGATGGTCGACGAGCCGCGCGTTCCGCCCGCCCCCGCCCCCGTCCCCATGGGCGCGGCGAAACCCACTGAACTCGGCGCGGAGGCGGACACGCTGCATCGCCTGGTCCACAAAACCGTGGCGGCGGTTTCGCGGGATCTCGATATTTTCCATTTCAACAAGGCGGTGGCGCGCATCCGCGAGCTGACCAACGCGCTCGACGAACTGGCCCCGACGGAACCCGGCGCCGCCTGGGTCGCCGCCGAGGCCTTGAGCGCCGTGATCCGCATGATCGGGCCGATGATGCCGCATATCGCGGAAGAGATGTGGCGCCGCCTGGGACATGATACGCTGTTGGCCGACGCCCCCTGGCCCGAGGCGGACGCGCTGCTTTTGGTCGAGGAAACGGTCGCGATCGCCGTCCAGGTCAACGGCAAGCTGCGTGGTACCGTCGATCTGCCCAAGGACTGCGCGCGGGACGTGGCGGAAAAGGCGGCGCTGGCGCTGGACGGCGTTGCCCGGGTCATCGCCGACAAGCCGGTGCGGAAAGTGATCTTCGTGCCCAACAGGATCGTCAATGTCGTGGTCTAGACGCGCCGTTTCCCTGTTCGCCGTCGCCCTCGTCTTGGGCGCGCTCGGCGCGTGCGGCTTCGAGCCGCTGTACGCGCGCCATGACGGCGACAATATCGCCGCCCAGCTCGAGACGGTCCGAATCGAGCCGATCGCGGACCGCGTCGGGCAAATGCTGCACAACCGGTTGCGCGACGGCCTCACGCCGCGCGGGCTGCCGACCAAGCCGCTCTATTACCTGAAAGTGACCGTCACCGAGTCGGTCCAGGAATCGGTGATCCAGCGCACCGCCTTCGCCGCGCGGGCCAACTTGAGCCTCAACGTCAGTTATCAGCTTCACGACGCGAAGTCGCGCGGGTCCGTCCATTCGGGATCGATTCGTTCGACCAGCAGCTACAGCTACCAGACCGCCACGCTGGGCACGCTGGCTGGCGAGAAGGACGCCCGCGAGCGCGCCGTTACCGACGCGGCCGAGCAAATCCGCGCGCAACTGGCGCTTTATTTCAAGCGGGACGTCATCGACTCGAGACGGGACTGATCCCTTGTATTTTTCCGGCGCCAAGGCCGAAGCGTTCGTCCGCAAGCCGGACTTGAGCCTGGCGGCGGCGTTGATCTTCGGCCCGGACCGGGGGCTGGTGCGCGAGCGCATGGCCGCCCTCGCCCGGGCCGTCGCGGGCGACGTCAGCGATCCGTTCCGGGTGGTGGAAATCCCGGCTTCAACGCTGAAAGCCGACCCGGCGCGGCTGCACGACGAGGCCGCCTCGCTCGCCTTCGGCGGCGGCCGGCGGCTTCTGATCGTGCGGGACGCGGGCGACATCGCCGCCGCTCTGTTCGCCGATTTCCTCGCCCGCGCGCCCAAGGACGGCGCCTTCGTGCTGGTCGAGGGCGGCGATTTGTCGAAGCGATCGACCTTGCGCGCGGCGTTCGAATCGTCGTCGCGGGCGGCCTCGGTCGCCTGTTACGGCGACGACGAGCGCAGCGTGCGCGCCTTCATCGCCGAATTGTTGCGCCAGCATAAATTGACCGCCGACGCCGACGCGCTCGATGTGCTGTGCGCGCGTTTGGGCCAGGATCGCGACCAGACGCGGGGCGAAATCGCCAAGCTGGCGCTTTTCATGGACGGCGGCCCGGACAAGCGCGTCGGCGTCGACGCGGTGCTGGCCGTGGTCGGCGACGGCGGCGCGGCCTCGCTGGACGCGGTGGTGTTGGCGGCGGCCGACGGCGACTACGCGGAGCTGGACCGGGCGTTGTCGCGCGCGCTGCTCGACGGCGAATCGCCGATCCGCATCCTGACCGCCGCGCAGCGCCACGTCGAAAGGCTGCATCTGGCGCGCGCGCACATGGACGCCGGCGCCAGCGCCGAGCAGGCGATGATGAAATTGAAGCCGCCGGTGTTCTTTCGCAGCGCCGATCGCTTCCGCCGCCAGCTTTCGGCGTGGGAGCCGGCGCGACTGGCCGCGGCGCTGCACGCCCTGCTGGAAGCGGACATCGCCTGCAAAAGCACGGCGGCCCCCGACGAGGCCCTGGCGCACCGCGCCTTGGCCCGCGTCGCGGCGGCCGCGCGAGCAGCGCGCAAATAAACAACCCGGCGGCGGCCCGCTCGGGACGCGGCCGCGCACAAAATTAAAACAAGTCGCGCGAGCAGCGCGCCCATAAATCCCGCGACAGGATTCTCCCGTTAGCACCCGTATGGGGCCGTGCTATGATTTGGGCACTGTCAGGCATACAGACGGGGAAACGGCATGTTTTAAAATATTGCATTTATTGTCGGGATTGTGATCACGGCATTGAGCGTATTTATACCATTAAAATTTCCCAATATG
>CAYIQU010000300.1:0-3093 GCA_964365645.1 uncultured Hyphomicrobiales bacterium
GCGGCGTAATGGCGCCGTTCCACGTCGTCGGGGTTGAAGGTTTTGTCGAGCATCGAAGGCTGAGCCCTAAGCCTATCCGGGTTAGACGGAATCTCTTTTTTCCGTCACCCCCGGACTTGATCCGGGGGTCCATGTGGATGGCCGGGTCACGCCCGGCCATGACGAAATGGGGGGTATTTCGTCTAACCCGAAACCGCTTGAGCCTGTCGAAGGGTGCGGGCAAAAAAAGAGAGGAGGGGTTTTCGCCCCTCCTCTCCCGTTTCGTCTTTTGAGGTCGGCGACGACGCGATCCGCGCCGCCCGGCCTCACCCCGCGACTTAGCGGAAGAGGGTCAAGATCGTCTGTTCGGCCTGGCCGGCGAAGGCCAGGGACTGAATGCCCAACTGCTGGCGGGTTTGCAGGGCCAGCAGGTTGGCGCCTTCCTCGTTCAGGTCGGCGAGCGTGAGCTTGCCGGCGCCGGTGGAAAGCGTGGTCGAGTACGCCTTGGTGAAGTTCAGGCGCGTCTGGAGCAAGGCGACGTTGGAGCCCAGCGTCTGGGCGCGGCTGCGGAGCGTGGTCAACGCCGAATCGAGGTTGGTGATGCGGCTGTTGAACTCGGTCGTGTAGCCGACGCCGACAACGCGAACGGCTTGGGTTTCGCTCACGCTCAGGGTCGTTCCGGTCATCTTAAGCACGCCGTAGCCGGTGAATCCGGACATGCGGAACGTGCCGGCGCTGTAGCCGGTCCCGGCGCTCTGGGCGCTGAAGGTGGCGAGGGCCGAAGTCGGCGAGAGGCCGCCAGTCACCATCGCAAAAATGATCGAAGTGCCGACGGCGTACGTGCCTGCGGTGATGTAGCCCGCGGTGGCGAGCGCACTCACGGTCATGTTGGCCGCGTCCGACAACCCACTCACGACATTGACGGTGAAACTCAGCCCGTCGTAGCTGAGGGTGAAGGTATCGCCACCGGCGACGGTCTGCGCCGATGCCCCCGCGACGGTGACGGTGAATTGATCGTAGAGGCTGACGAGGGTGGTCGCGTCACTCACCAGCAGCGTACCGGCGCCGGAAAGCGTATCGGCCGAGATGTAGCCGCGGCTGAAGGCGAGCTCGGTGCCGGTATTGGCCGAAACCTTGCCGACGCTGAGGCCGGTGTTCTCGACGCGCAGATCGTAGGAGGCGACGTTCAACACGCTGGCGGTGTCGTTGCTGAAGTTGACCGTCAGGGTCTGGCCGGTGCCGTTGACCAGGTTGAGGCCCTGGTAACTGGCGTCGGCGGCTAGGTTGTTGATCTGGGTGCGCAGGTCGTTGAACTGCGTCACCAGGTTGCCGACTTCGGTCGCGGTCGTAGCCGACTTGGCGGTCAGGATCAGGCCTTTGAGCTGCGACACCAGGTTTTCGATCCCCGTCACCGCGTCGGCCGCGGCGGTGGCGGTGCTGATGCCTTGGTCGATGCCGCGTTTCTTGGTGGTGAAGTCGTCGGCGCGGTCGTTCAAGGATTTCGCCTGGAAGAACGACACGGGGTCGTCCACGGCGGAAGCGACGCGAAGACCCGTCGAGAGGCGGCCCTGCGTGCGGTTGATCAGATCGGATGTGGTTTGGAGAGCGAGGAGGTTCGCCCGCACTGCGGTCGAGAGGGAGACGTTCTCAGCCATTGGAATAACTCCATTCTAGAGTTGATGATGAACAATTTCTGCGTTCGACGCATGGGCACCCCGGATTCTCCGGCTTGCGGCTGCGCCACCGGCCCTTGGCGATTTCTTGCCTCCGACCAGTGGGGGAATTGTTAGCCGGTTTTTTTTTCGGGCGCAACAGGATTGCGGCGGCGGCGGGTCCGGTATATTACGGATATGAAACGAATTAATTCAATACAATACATTGATATTGTTCAATTTTATTAAGAATCGTTCTTATTTTTATTGATTATTAACCAGAAAAATGCGTTCTTTTTTGACCGCAAGTGTTCTCAGGCGTGGGGGCAGGCACCTGATGGCCCCTGACGCCGGAAGGCCCACCAGAAACCCGGGTTTCCCCGGTGGGCCATGATCCGGACGGCGATTTCGGCGAATCCCGTTGCGGCGGCCAGCCGGCGGACGTAGGCGCGGCTGTGGGCGTATTCGCCCTCTCCGCTGACCCCGATCTCCATGGAATCGGGGGCCGGGTCCGTCGAGAAGAATAAATGCCCGCCGGGAATCAGCAGCCGGGCGGATTCGCGGAAAAACGGCGCGAGATCGGCGACGTAATAAAGCACCACGGTCGCGGCGACGATGTCGAACCGGTCCGTGCGCCGGGCCATGACCGCCGCCAGATCGCCCTCGATCAGGTCTTGGTAGACGTTCCGTTCGCGGGCTTTCGCCAGCATGTCCGGGGACAAATCGATCCCGACCAGATGCCCGGCCTGGAGATGGGCGCCGAGCGAGCCGGTGCCGCAGCCGGCATCCAAGAGCCGCTTGTTCAAGGTCGAGCCCACGGTCTTGACGATCAGTTGCGCCATCATCCGGCCGTAGGATCGATGCAGGCGGTTGTCGTCATAGCCTTCGGCCATGGCCGCGTACTGCGAAACGACGCTGGCCGGGGCATCGCCGGCCTCGCCGGCAAGCGGGCGCAGGGTTCGCCCAAAGGCCTCGACCGCTTCCTCGCCCCGGCCGAGCTCGAGGAGCGCCGTCGAGCGATTGCGATGAAAGGTGAAATTGCCGGGGTACAGGGCGATGCCTTGGTCCGTGGTCCGCAATGCCTCCACCGGGTGATTTGCCAGGATTTGCATATTCGACATGATCGCGAGAATCTCTGGCGACGGCTCATACCGATCGAGGAATTGCCGACAAATGGAAATGGCGGCTTCGGGACGGCCGGCCTTGTCGGCGCACGCCAGGCAATGCAGGGTCAACAGCCGGTGGGTTTCGGCGTCGTCGGGGGCGTGCGCGATGGCGCGCTCGGCAAAGGCCAAGGCTCCGTCCATCTGGCCTGCCTGCTTGAACAAGGCCGAGAGGAAATTCAGCGTGGCCCAATGTTCGGGATGGGCGGCGAGAATGCCCTCGGCGGCCTTGAAGGCCTGCTTGATCTTGCCGTTTTGCGCCAAGCTGGTGGCGTGGGCGAGCTTGTCGTCGGGCGACG
>CAYIQU010000301.1:0-3083 GCA_964365645.1 uncultured Hyphomicrobiales bacterium
CCCAGGACAACACGCCGGTCTACACGATTCCGCCCGGCCATTATTTCGCCATGGGCGATAACCGCGACGATTCCCAGGACAGCCGCTACATCGGCCCGATCCCGGCGGAAAACCTGGTCGGCCGGGCCGAGGCGATCTGGTTCTCCATCGACGGAACCTGGTGGCGGGCGTGGGAGTGGTTCTCGACGCTCCGCGCGTCGCGCATGTTCACCCGCATTCGCTAGCATGGCCGGCAAAACGCCCAAGCGCGCGAAAGCCAAACCCGCCCGCAAGGCGGCGGCCGCGAAGGCCGCCCCGTCCCTGGAAGAACGCATCGGTCATCGTTTCACCGACCGGGCGCTGCTGGCGCGGGCGTTGACCCACGCCGGCATGGCGGGCGGGATCGATTCCAACGAGCGGCTCGAATTCCTGGGCGACCGGGTTCTCGGCCTGGCGATCGCCGCGATGCTCTACGAACGCTTTCCCGAGGAACGGGAGGCCGATCTCGCCCGGCGCTTCGTCGCCGCGGTGCGCGCCGAAACCCTGACCGAGGTGGCCGAGGCCATCGGCCTGGAAGACGAATTGAAACTCGCCCGCGACAACGCCGCGACCCGCGAACGCGGTCGCGCCGGGATGCTGGCCAACGCGTGCGAGGCCCTGATCGGCGCCCTGTATCTCGACGGCGGCCTCGCGGCGACGGAGAAATTCATCGCGCCGCGCTGGCGCGTCCGCCTCGATGCCGGCGCGCCGCCGCCCAAGGACGCGAAAACCGCGCTTCAGGAATGGGCCCAGGGGCGCGGCCTGCCGCTGCCGGCGTATCGCGAAATCGCCCGCAGCGGCCCGGCGCACGCGCCGCGCTTCGAAATCGAGACGACCGTCGCGGGACGGAAACCGGCGCGAGGGCAGGGCCCTTCCAAGCGCGCCGCCGAACAGGCCGGCGCCGAGGCCCTGCTGCGCCGCCTCGAATCCGAGGAGGCCGACCGATGAGCGAAACCGATATCCCCGCGAACCCGACGCGGGCGGGATTCGTCGCCGTCATCGGCGCGCCCAACGCCGGCAAATCGACGCTGGTCAACCGCCTGACCGGAACCAAGGTCAGCATCGTCTCGCCCAAGGTGCAGACGACCCGCGCCCGGGTTCTCGGCATTCGCATCGAGGGGCGGACGCAGATCGCCTTCATGGACACCCCCGGGCTGTTCAAGCCGCGCCGGCGGCTCGACCGCGCCATGGTCGCGGCGGCGTGGGGCGGGGCGGGGGAAGCCGACCGGACCCTGCTTTTGGTGGACGCCGCCCACGGCCTCGACGAGGACACGACGGCCATCGTCGCGCGGCTCAAGGCCATGGGACGAACCGACGTCATTCTCGCCCTCAACAAGGTCGACATCGCCGACAAGCCGAAACTTCTCGCGCTCGCCGATACGCTGAATCGGGAAGGGGTCTTTTCCGACGTCTTCATGATTTCGGCGGAAACCGGCAACGGCGTCGACGATCTTCTCGCCTTCCTCGCCGCGCGGATGCCCGAAGGTCCCTGGCTGTTCCCCGAGGATCAGGTCTCCGACATGCCCGAGCGCATGTTGGCGGCCGAGATCGTCCGCGAACAGCTCTACCGCCAGCTCCGCCAGGAACTGCCCTACCAGGCGACGGTCGAGACCGAATCCTGGCAGGATCGCAAGGACGGCAGCGTCCGCATCGAGCAAACCATCTACGTCCAACGCGAAAGCCAGCGGTCCATCGTGCTGGGCAAGAAGGGCGAGCGGATCCGCGCCATCGGCCAGACCGCGCGCCAGGAACTGGAATCGATCCTGGAGCGCCGCGTGCACCTGTTCCTGTTCGTCAAGGTGCGCGAGGGCTGGGGCGACGATCCCGAACGCTACCGCGCCTTGGGACTGGATTTCGACGCCTGACGCGCGGCCAGCGCCCATTCCAGGGTGGCTTTCGCCAGCGCCTCGGTCGCGTCGATGCAATGCGCGCGGACCCACGGGTCGGCGATGGAAAGAGCGACCGGAACCTCGGTGCAAGCCAAGATGACGGCCTTGGCGCCGGACTCGGCCATGACCCGGCGGACGGCCTCGCGGAACATCGGCTCGGCCTCGGCGACGCGATTGGCCTTAACGTGGGCGATGGCGGGCAGGACCAGCGATCGGGTCACGGCGTCCGAGGGCAGCGCGCAGGGAAATCCGTGCGCGGCGAGACGCTCTTGATAGAACCCGGCCTTGAAGGTGCCCTCGGTGGCGATCAAGCCGACGGTCCCCGACAACTTGCGCCGGGCCAACTCATCGGCGGCGGCGTCGGCGATGTGAATGAAGGGAACCGGCCGCGCGGCCTCGGCCAACGCGCCGTGCCAATAATGCGCCGTATTGCAGGGCATGACGATGCACTTCGCCCCGGCCGTCAGCAAAAGATCGAGCCGTTCCTTCAACTCCGGCAACGGCGAGCGGGCATGGGGATCGAGGATCGAAGCGGCCCTTGGCGGCAACTGCGGACACGAGCAGACGATCAGGGGAACATGATCGTCGTCCCGCTCGGCCGGAGTCATCGCGATCAGTTTGGTGATGAAATCGGCGGTCGCCAAGGGCCCCATGCCGCCCAGGACGCCGACCAGATCGGGACGATCGCGCAGGCTCATCGGCGGACCATCAATGCGAAAGGATTTTCGAGAGGAACAACTGCGCCCGCTCGCTGCGCGGCGTGCCGAAGAAGTCCTCCTTGGTCGCGTCCTCGACGATGCTGCCCTCGTCCATGAAGATCACCCGGTCGGCGACCTTCCGGGCGAACCCCATTTCATGGGTGACGACCATCATGGTCATGCCTTCCTGCGCCAGCGCCACCATGACGTCGAGAACCTCGTTGATCATCTCGGGGTCCAGCGCCGAGGTCGGCTCGTCGAACAGCATGGCGATCGGGTCCATGGCCAGCGCGCGTGCAATGGCGACGCGCTGCTGCTGACCGCCGGAAAGCTGGCCGGGGAACTTGTCTTTTTGCGACAGCAGGCCGACCCGGTCGAGCATTTTCAGCCCCCTCTCCCGGGCATCGTCCGGACTGCGACCGAGGACCTTGATCTGGCCGATGGTCAGGTTCTCGGTGATCTTCATGTGCGGGAACAG
>CAYIQU010000302.1:0-2513 GCA_964365645.1 uncultured Hyphomicrobiales bacterium
GCCGCGCAACCCCGGCCGCCTCAACGATTTGCGCCATATCGTCTATAAGGCCGCCGACGCGCCCTGGCGCCGGGCCCGGCCCAATCTCGGCCTGATGCTGCGCGAGGGCCTGCTGAAAGAGAACATCGACGGCGAGGCGCTGCTGTGGGCGCATTCCCGCCTGGTCGCGCGCCCCGAGCAGCGCCGCATCCTGATGGTCATTTCCGACGGCGCGCCGGTCGACGACGCGACCCTGTCGGCCAATCCCGGCAACTACCTGGAGCGCCACCTGCGCGAGGCGATCCACTGGATCGAGACGCGCTCGCCGGTCGAGTTGTCGGCCATCGGCATCGGCCACGACGTCACCCGCTATTACCGCCGCGCGGTGACGCTGCTGGACGCCGAGGAACTGGGCGGCACCATGATGCAGTCCTTGACCGATCTCTTCGACGAGAAGACCGCGTCGGATCTCCGCCGCGAGGGGCGCCGCGAAGGACGCCGCGCCGGCGCGCGACACTGACGATCGGGGTTGGTGCGCCTTCGGTGCGTCTTGAGGCGATCTCGATGCGGGTCCGGACAAGGTAAAATCGACCTAACCCGTTGATCGGCCACAAAACACGCCCCGAAACGCGTGTTTTCATCATCATTTATCGTCATTCATCATCATTTCTCATCATTTTCGCGTAGCACGACAGAAGTCGTGCGAAGCAAATCAAGGACTCGGGCAGCGGGTCGGCCTACCTTCCAGGCGCGCAACCGGGGGTCCACGGCCGACATGGATTCCCGCTTGCGCGGGAATGACGGCAATGACTTCATCCGATTCACAATGCCCAAGAACGCGGGATTACTTCTTGCGGGGCGCCGAGCCGCCAATAAAAACGCCGGATTTTAGAGAGACAAAAGTATATCCTATCATGGGAATAGAGTCAACTCCTTGCCGGCCGCGAAACCACGTCATTCCTTTCTGGCATTCGATTAAATCCCCCCCGATAATCCCCGCCCCATGCGCTTGCCCTTCTCTTCCCCTTCCCGTTTCGTCGTTGTCCTGGCCCTGCTTGCGGTGCTGGGAGTCGCGCCGCTGGCCGCCGCGCCCATCGAGGTGACGGCGACGCCGGTTCCCTTGAACGACAAGGACCCGGCGCAGGCCACGGCCGGCAAACTGAAGTATCGCGGCGGCGTCGTCTTGAAATCCTCGGAGGGCCGCTTCGGCGGCTTTTCCGCGCTGGCGGTCAGCGCCGACGGCCAACGCCTGATCGCCATTTCCGACAAGGGCCACCGGCTCGACGCGAAAATCCTCTACACCCCCGAAGGCAATCTCGCCGGCCTGGCCGAGGCCGATCTGGGTTCGCTGGCCGGCGAGGACGGCCGGCCCTTGAGCCTGCCTTCCGAGCGCGACGCCGAGGGCATGGCCGTCGGCCCGGCGGGCGAGGTCATCGTCTCCTTCGAGCGCGATCACCGTTTTCTGCGTTATCTGCCCGGCCAGGAACGGCCCGAACGCATCCCCGAACCGGAGGAGTTGAAGTTCGCACCCGGCAACGGCGGCGTCGAAGGCATCGCGTTCCTGGGTGACGGGCGTTTGCTGGCCATCGCCGAGGAATTGAAGCGGGGCAATCGCGCCGTCGGCTGGGTCAGCGACGCCGCCAGTTGGTCGCCGCTCACCTACGCCCTGGACGGCGGGTTCTCGGTGTCCGATCTCGCCACCCTGCCCTCGGGCGACGTCCTGGCGCTGGAACGGCGCTATACCCTGCGCCTGGCGACCGCCGTCCGGGTACGCCGGATTCCCGCCGCCGCCATCGTTCCCGGCGCCGATTTGAATCCCGAACTTATCGCCGAATTGCGCCCGCCGCTAACCATGGACAACATGGAAGGCCTGGCCGCGCGCCAAGACGCCGCCGGCCGCACGCTGGTCTACATGATCTCGGACGACAACTTTACGTTCCTACAAAAGACGCTGCTGCTGATGTTCGAGATCATGGAATAAAAACGGGCGGAATGAAAAAAGCCGGCCCCTTTCGGGACCGGCTTTTTTAGTCGAGGCCGTTTTATGCGCGACCGGGGGCGGCAAATCAGGCGGCGGCGGCCCGGCTGGCCAGCGCCCTCTTGACGCGGCGCTTCAGGCGCAGGGCTTCGTCGCCGAGATCGGCCACCCGCGCGCCCAACAGATAGGCGTCCAGGCCGCCCCGCTTTTCCACGGTGCGGATGCCGTTGACCGCGAGGCGGAGCTGCACGGTGGTGCCGAGCGCGTCGCTCATCAAGGACACCTTTTGCAGGTTCGGCTGGAAGCGGCGCTTCGAGCGGTTGTTGGCGTGGCTGACGTTGCAGCCGACCTGGGCGCGCTTGCCGGTCATGGAACAGCGTCGGGTCATGGCGGGTGCTCCGAATTCCAAATAGGGCCGGGGTATCCCCGGCGGGTCGAATGGCGCCGGGACGACCCCGGCGGGAGGCCGCTTTTTAGGGGATACCCCCCCGGTCGTCAAGAACGGCCGCCGGAAGGGAGCGTGGGCCAATCCGCCCTCATGCTTCGACAAGCTCAG
>CAYIQU010000302.1:2523-3080 GCA_964365645.1 uncultured Hyphomicrobiales bacterium
GGAGAGGGCCAGGGTGAGGGTGCCCCGCCTCACCCTTCGACGGGCTCAAGGCGTGAGATGATGCAAACACCCCCTCACCCGGCCGCTGACGCGGCCACCCTCTTGGTTGTGCGCTCCGCACGCGCAAGCCTGCGGCGCGGGGGAGAGGGTTTTTGGCCGTTACGCCATGGCCTTTTTCAGGTTTTCGGCGATCTTGTCCAGGAACTGGCTGGTGGTCAGCCAGGGCTGGTCCGGGCCGATCAGGATCGCCAAATCCTTGGTCATCACGCCCGATTCGACCGTATCGACGCAGACCTTTTCCAGGGTTTCGGCGAAGCGGGTCACGTCCGGCGTGCCGTCGAACTGGCCGCGATAGGCCAGCCCGCGGGTCCAGGCGAAGATCGAGGCGATCGGGTTGGTGGAGGTCTCGCGGCCCTTCTGGTGCTCGCGGAAGTGCCGGGTCACGGTGCCGTGCGCGGCCTCGGACTCGACCGTCTGGCCGTCCGGCGTCATCAGGACCGAAGTCATCAGGCCGAGCGAGCCGAAGCCTTGCGCCACCGTGTCCGACTGGACGTCGC
>CAYIQU010000303.1:0-3079 GCA_964365645.1 uncultured Hyphomicrobiales bacterium
GCCGACGCCGGTTAGGACCGCGCAGCCGAACAGCGCCGCCGTCTCGAACGGCAGCGAGAAATCGATCTTGATCAGCGAATCGCGGGAAACCACCGCGTGTTCGGCGAACGCGGAGACGCCCATATGATGATTGATCGGTTGGCCCTTGCGGCTCAAGCGCCTGGCGCCGGAAACCAGGGTCCCCTTGCCGTTGGCCGCCGCGCCCGGTTCGCACAGCGCCGGTCGGCCCTCCGCGCAGGGCAGGCAATGGCCGCAGCTCGGCACGAACACCATGACCACGTGGTCGCCCACTTTCAGATCGCGCACGCCGGGGCCGAGTTCTTCCACCTCGCCCGCGGCTTCGTGGCCGAGGGCCATGGGAACCGGCCGGGGCCGGTTACCGTTGATGACGGAAAGGTCGGAATGGCAGAGCCCGGCGGCGCGAACGCGCACCAGAACCTCGCCCTCGCCGGGCGGATCGAGATCGACGTCCTCGATGCTCAACGGCCGGCTTTGCGCGTAGGGCACGGGCTTGCCCATGGCATCCAAAACGGCGGCTTTTGTTTTCATCGTCCCACATCCTCCTTCATCGGCGATTCCATCGGGGCCAGGGCAATAGTCCGTTACGGCCGAGCCCAAAGGCGCACCAGGTTGTAGTAGCCCTGGTGCAGCAGGTCGGTTTCCGGCGCCTCGGGGGCTTTTTCCGCCAACAGGTGATGCGCCCGATGCAGGTCCGAAAGAATCCCGCGCCGGTGCGGATCGGCGACCACGCTCTGCGCCCACAGGATGCCGGCCACCCGCGCGCCGCGCGTCACCGGCGCGACCCGGTGCGGCGTGCCGGTGACGTAGGCGACCGCATGGCCGCGGGGAAGCTTGATCGCGCGTTCCACGCCCTCGGCCTCGATCATCAACTCGCCGCCGTCGTAGGTTCCGGGGTCGCTGAGGAACGTCGTAACGGACACGTCGGTTCGCAGCATTCCGCCCATGCCCCCCAATAGCGGGCCGCCCAACAACGGATTGTCCACGTGCCGGCCGTATTCCATGCCCGGCTCGTAGCGGCTGACGATGGGCCTGGAAAAGCGGCAGGGCAGCACGTGGTCGCTGAAGCGCCGATTGGCCGCCAGCGCGCGCACCAGCAACGTTTCCAGCGCCTCGACGCCCGGCGTTCCGGCGCGATCCATTTCCTGGTTGCGCTTGCGCGCGGCCGCCGCGCCGCCCGCGCTGGCGCCGCCGTCGCGGAATCGGGCGCGCGCCAGCGTTTCGTCAACCAGGGTCAAATCCTCGGCGTCGAGAAGATTTTCGATGATCACGATCATGTTTCTGCGTCCATCAGTCTTGCCAACGGCGGCACGCCCCCCTAACTATCCGCCTGAACGATTGCGCGATCAAGAACCGGGAGTTTGCCATGACGTATCATTTCACCAAGACCCTCGACGTTCCCTTCGACCAGGCCATCGAAAAGGCCGCCGCCGCCTTGAAGGAACGGGGCTTCGGCGTGCTGACCACCATCGACGTCAAGGATACCCTCAAAAAGAAGATCGGCGCGGATTTCCGGCCCTACACCATTCTCGGCGCCTGCAACCCCAGCTATGCCCACAAAGCCCTGCAAGCCGAGCCGATGATCGGCACCATGCTGCCTTGCAACGTCATCGTCCAGCAGGGCGCCGACGGCAAGGTCCAGGTCTCCGCCGTCGACCCCGTCGCCTCCATGGCCGCCATCAAGAATCCGGCGCTGGAAGGGATCGCCGGCGAGGTGCGCGGTCTGCTGAAAGCCACCATCGATTCGCTTTGAACGTTAATCCTCCGCCTCGCTCGCGCGGGCGAGAATAATGTCGACGAACGCGGGGTCCGTGCCCAACGGGCGCAGCAACCACACCCGCCGTCCTTTCAGGGCGAACGGTCCGGCGAAGGGCTTGCCCTCCTTGAACGCGCCCAAGCCGGGATCGTTTTCGCCGATTCCCAGCATCCGGGCGACGTCGCCGCCGCCGTGACGACCTTCCGCCATCAGAAGCGGAATAACGGCGATATCCGGCTGAATCAGCAGTCGATCCCATTGGTCGATCAAGGGCGGCTCTTCGATCAAGGCGGCGGCCGTGGCGGCGCCGGAGGTCTTCAGCGCGTCGGCCAACGCCCGCACCCGCGTGGCCGAATCCGGATTGCGCGGCGTGCCGTGCCCGGCGACGAGGATGCCGAGTCGGGCCGGATCGAGGGCGGCGACGGCGCATAGTTCATCCACCCGCCGGGCGGCGAGGCGCGCGACGTCGGGATGCGTGCCGCTGGCCTTGCAAACGACGATGCGGTCGCCGCTCTCCCTGAGCGCGGCCGGCAGCGCCTCGGCCCCAACCACGCCCTCGGCGGACAAGTGCGGCACGACGCAAACTTTCCGGTCCTGCACGGATTCGAGAACGTCGACTAGAAAGGGCGGTACTTTTAGAAAGGCCGCGCGCACGTCGGCGAACAGGCCGCGCCGACTCAAGACCGCCGCAAGGGCCTCGACCGAATGGCGGCTTGCCGGTTGACCCGCCGCGCCGTGCCCGACGATCACAAGAACCGACGCCGAGTGGCGCGGCTCAGCCATGCGCCGCCTGCCCGCACTCGAGCACGGCGGAAGCCCAGTTCAGTTCCTTGGCCAGTTCCACCACTGCGCCGATCACAAACAGGGTCGGCGGCTGCATTTGTTCGCGGACGACGCAGGCGGGAAGATCGGCGAGCGTGGTCAGCACCGTGCGCTGCTCGGGCGTGGTGCCTTTTTCGATCGCCGCCGCCGGCGTCGCGGCCGCGAGTCCCGCCCGGATCAACTCGCGGCTGATGAGCGCGGCATTGGTGAGGCCCATATAGATGACCAGCGTGGTTCGCGGATCGGCGAGCGCCTTCCAGTTGAGATCGACCTCGTGGCCCTCCTGGGCGTGTCCGGTGACGAAGGTGACGGCGCGCGCGAGCCCCCGATGCGTCAGCGGAATTCCGGCGCGCGTGGCGCAGCCGGTCGCGGCGCTCACGCCCGGCACCACTTCGAAGGCAATGCCGTTGCGGGCGAGTTCGAGTGCTTCCTCGCTGCCGCGGCCGAAGACGAAGGGATCGCCGCCCTTGAGCCGCACCACCC
>CAYIQU010000304.1:0-3078 GCA_964365645.1 uncultured Hyphomicrobiales bacterium
CTCGCTCGGGCGCTGAGACGCCAGAAGCACGAACATGCCGTATTTGCGTCCTTCTTTGGCGATGCGCTCGAAAATCTTGGTGGCGTCGATGGAAAAGCGGGACGGCGTAGAGGCGACATATCTATGAGCCTCTTCGAGCAGCAGGTGTATCGGGAAGCGGTTTCTCGGTTCCGCATGGCGAAGAAACCGAAAAAGCATGCGTGCAATGACAGCACTGACCAGCTCAACGATTTCATCTTCGACGGAATTGAGGTCAATAATAATGACCTGATTGCGTTTGGTGAACGCTTCCCCAGCACCCCTTTCCAAACCGACAATGTTGGTCAAGAACTCCAGATCGCTTACAGCCGCGTCAACGTCAGCCCCTTCGTGACGCAGAAAGGCATATTCTGTTCTCTCCTGGAGAGATCTGAGCCGCGTGACCATGGACGAGCAGTAGTCCCGGATTTGGCGGTTGCCGTGAGCCTCCTCATAGAGGATCGCGAAGTCGAGACACTCGTGCAGCTCGTCAAAGGAGAATGGCGTCCGATTGTAGGCTGGTAAGGGCGCATCCTCCCGGAGCTTTTTTCTCACTTCGTCCAGAAACGCCGATTGGTTGTTTCCAGCAAAATTTCCATACTGAAAATTCGGATTAAAGCGGTTCAACAGCGCCATATTCAGGTCGTTTGTCGGATACTTCTGGAGAAGGGAGACGACGCGCTGAAATTTCGAGACGGGGGAGTCGCCATCTGCCCCTCGAAAGCATTCAATGATGCAGGTGGCGACAAAGTGCTCGCGTAGCGCCAGGGCCTCTGGCGTATCGGCATGAAAGAGACTTGTCAGACCTAACGCTGTCCGAAGGACCGGCAGTTGTGTTCGCTCGCTGGCCTGCAAGAGCAGTTCCCATTCTGCCATCTCCAGGAACCAATGCGGCATACGGAAGCCCGCCGCCGTGCCGTCGAGCACGAACCGCTCGACCCCGATGACACCCTTCTTCGCGGAAGCGGCCAGAGCGGCGTGATATTCGCCGGTGACGTCGAAGACGACGAAGGTCGCGCCGCGGGCGTGATGCTCTTCCGGTTTGCTGAAAAGGGACTGCAAGACCGAGGCGACCGTGCAGGACTTGCCGCTGCCGGTATTGCCCAGGACGGCGACATGACCGCCGAAGAACTCGTTCAGCCGGACCTTAATGTCGTAGTTCTCGAACACCACCGACTTGCCGATGGGCAGAACCCGGTAGCGCGTGGCCCCTTCGGGCTCGCAGGCGCCGCCATCCGGGCCGACCGACGGCTCGACCGCCGCCTCAGTCTCGAAGATGCGATCGAGTTCGCCATCCAGCGCATAGAGTGCATCCGCATACAAGGAAGGGAAGACGGACACACCGAAACGGAACGCGCCGCCACGCATCGGCAACATGCCGACGGGCACCACGTCCAGATATTTCGAGGAGCCGGCCCGGTCGAAATCGCCCCGCTCGGAAGGCGTGCTCGCGTCGCGCTCACGCAGGCCGACAACCTCGACCACGACATATTCGGACTGCGACGGAATCATCAGGAACGATCCCAGCCGCGCCACATAATGCACGCCGTCGAAGCCAACGACCGTGAAGTTGTCGGTGCCGACGTGCATCTCCACGACAAAGCGGTCGGCCGCGACCGAGACCACCTTGCCGATCGCGCGCTTGCGATCGTCGTGGCTCATGCCTCGCCATCCTTCGGCTCGTCGTCCCTTTTCGGCGCCAGCTCCGACAACACCTTGCGAACGGCGTCGTCAATCCTGTCGCTGGGACGCTGCGGCATGAAATGCTCGACGATCATGTCGAAGTAGTGCGCCCTCGTCCCCTCGGCAGGACCGTCACCCCCGATGATCCAAATGCGCGGGTCGCGCAGCGTCCGCAGCTTGGCGATCTCGCCGGCCGTATCCGGCGCCGCGAAGATCACCAGACGGAACGTCGGGATCGTCAGCGCCTGGTAGATAATGTTGTTCAGGTGCTCATCACCGAAGGCGTAGCCCGCCGTGATGAGAACGCTCTGCTCGCGCACGATCCGGGACTGAAATTCCCGGAACAGGTCCGCGTAGGGCGAGCCGAGCGAGGAGTTCTGCTTCGCCGGCGTCGGATAGATCAGCATCTGGTTCGTGGACTCGGGCGGCCAGACCTCCTTGATCGGGAACAGGCCATGATCGTCCTCGGTCCAAGTGACCGAGCCATGCAATTTGCAGAGATAGACGAAGGCGTCGACGGCGGTCCACTTGCGGCTGGCGACGTCGAGCTGCTCGGCCAGGGCATAACGGAAGATCGCTGGGTTGAAGCGACGTTCCACGACGCCGGAAAAGCCGTTGGCATAGGGAATGCCCAGGCGATCCATCGCCAATTCGCTGAAATGATCGTAGTTGGTCGTGAACACCCAGGGCCGGGGCAAGGACCGATCGCGCAGGACCAGTTTCTTGTAGAACCGCTCGTAGAGGTCGCGCACGGTGGTGTCGCCCTCCGTGGCGAAGGCCCCTTGGGTGACACGGGTCCAGAGGAAGTCCTGAACCTTCTTGATGATGCCGTCGAGAACAGCGCGGTATGGGTGAAGAGCGGGATTCTCGCTCTGGCGCAGCACGAACCGCTGCGCGAACAGCACCTCCATCAGGCGTTCCAGATTGCGGCTGTAATCCTTCGCCAGGTCGATCCCGAGCGCATCGAGATAGTCGAGTTCGCCCTTGGTCAGCCGCCATGGCGCCGGGGCAGCGCCGACGACCGGCGGATCGCCGTAGAATCCCGCCGCCCGCGCTTCGAGGGTTTCTCCGCAAAACTCCTTGGCCAGGGGAGCCATGGTCGCAATACCGAGTTCCTTTTTGTCCTTCATGAGGGAGGAACATCCGGCGCCGAGCAAGAACGCGATATTCTTGGCGTTCATGGCTTCGGAAATCGCCTGGCGGGCGCTCTCGACCCCCTTGTTCCAGTCAAGGTCTGAAGGTTCGGCATCGCCGTTCCGCAGGAACTGGAATATGCGGCCTTCGCTTTCCTCGCCCATCTGATTCCCTTCCCCACGCCCTTGGCCGGTATGTTTTGGCTCGCCTATGGAGCCAGGAGCCTCCCCATTTTGGATTGGC
>CAYIQU010000305.1:0-3065 GCA_964365645.1 uncultured Hyphomicrobiales bacterium
CCGGCGGCGGGGGGGGGGGGGGGGGGGGGGGGTTCGGGGGGGGGGGGGGGGGCGGGGGGGGCGGGGCGGGGGGGGGGGGCGGGGCGGCGCCGGCCGGCGGCGTCGTAGAGGGCGAGCGCGCCCAGATGCGGGGAGGTTTTTAGTTGTCCCGCCAGGGCGGCGCCCGGATCCCCGGGCGGACGCGGCTGGGCCGTCGTCGCCCGCAAGGCGTCATCGGCGTGGTGAAAGGCGTGGCTGACGGAATCGTCCAGCACGCGCGCGACCAGGGAGGCTTTTTCCTCGAGATGGGAAACGGCGGTTTCGTAACGCTCCCAATGCTCATGGCCGATCAAGGCGGCGGTGCCGCCGAAAAAGACGGAAAGCACGATCCAGAATCCACGGCGAAGCCGGCGAAAGAACAAGGGCGAGTTCAGGGTCAGGAGAAGATCGGATGCCATGGGCGCGCCGGTTGGGTCAGAGAAGAAGCCTTATTTTCAGCAAGGATACCCGGTTACGAACGTATGCATAATCAGGGGCCGCCCCCATTGAATAGCGTCTTTCTTGTCAGCGGGTGGTTAACGGCCGTGTCGCTCGCGCCAGCCAGGCTCGTTCCGCCGGGCTCAGCCCGGGCGAAAGGGCGCGCCGCACCCGGGCGTGATAGGCGTCGAGCCAGGCGATCTCGTCGGCGTTCAGGATTCGTCGTTCGACCAGGGCGCGGTCGATGGGGACGAGCGTGAGGGGTTCGAATTCCAGCAACGGTCGTTCCGCGCCCAGCGGCGCGCGCGCCCGGCGCACGGCCAGCAGGTTCTCGATCCGGATGCCGTAGGCGCCGGTCTTGTAATAGCCGGGCTCGTCGGAAACGACCATGCCGGGGCGCAGCGGCACGGCGTTGCCGGCCTTGGCGATGCGCTGCGGTCCTTCGTGAACCGACAGGAAATAGCCGACGCCGTGGCCGGTGCCGTGATCGTAGTCGAGTCCGGCGCGCCACAACGCGGCCCGCGCGAAGGCGTCGATTTGCGCGCCCGAGGTGCCTTCGGGAAAAACCAGCGTCGCGAGCGCGATGTGGCCCTTGAGAACGCGGGTGAACCGCTCGCGCATTTCGGCGGTCGGTTTTCCGACGGCGACGGTGCGGGTGACGTCGGTGGTGCCGTCGGGATATTGGCCGCCGGAATCGACCAGATACAGCTCGCCCTGGCCCAACCGCCGGTCGCTGGCGGCGTCGACGCGATAGTGCACGATGGCGCCGTTGGGACCCGACCCGGAAATGGTCGCGAAGCTGGGACCTCGGAAATCCTCATTTTCGGCGCGCAGGGAATCGAGCCGCCGGGCGGCGCCCAGTTCGGTGACGCGTCCGCGCGGCGCTTCCCGGTCGAGCCAGGCGAGAAAGCGCGCCAGCGCGATTCCGTCGCGCCGGTGCGCGCGGCGAATGCCGGCCAGCTCGGCGTCGGTTTTCGCCGCCTTGGCCGCCTGGCAGGGATCGGCGGCGCGAACGAGGCGCGCGCCGCCTTGGATCAGCCGGTCGAAAATCCACGCCGCCGCCGTGTCGGGGCAAACCCGGACCCGGATTCGCGCCTTGGCCAGCGCCGCCAGGGCCGGGCCGAAATCGCCGGGCGGGCGGATGCGAACCGAACGGCCGAGGTGCCGGCGCACGGCGGGCGTCGGCTTGCGGGGATCGACGAACAAGTCGACCCGGCCGTTGGCGTGCAGGATCGCGAACGCCAGCACGAACGGCGTATAGGGCACGTCGGCGCCGCGAATGTTCAACAGCCAGGCGATGGAATCGGGCTGGGTCAGGACCAGGGCCTCGGCGCCGCCGCGACGGATTTCGGCGCCGATCGTCGCGCGCTTGGTCTTTGCCGGCGCGCCGGCGACGGCCGGGGGATGAACGGCCATCGGCTGGGCGGGCGGCGAAGGCCTCTCGCGCCACAGCGCGTCGATCGGATTGCGCGCCACCGCGACGGCCTCGCCGCCGCGCGGGCGCAGCGCGGCGCGCAGATGATTGACTTGGGTTTCGCTCAAAAGCCAAGGGTCGTAGCCGATGCGGGCCTTGTCGCCGGCGTTCGCTTCCAGCCAGCGCCAGGGCGTCGCCGCGCCGGCCGCGTCGCGGCCGAACAGGCGGCCGTCGGTTTCGCGCCGCGCCTGCACGGTGTAGCGGCCGTCGACGAACAGGACCGCTTCGCTTTTCAGCACCGCCGCCCAGCCGGCCGAACCGGTGAAGCCGGTCAGCCACGCCAGCCGCTCGGCCGCGGGCGGCACGTATTCATTCTGGTGTTCGTCGCCGCGCGGAACGACGAAACCGTCGAGACCCAGCCGGGCCATTTCCCGGCGCAGGGCGTTCAATCGGGCGGCGATGGGCGGGCGAGAGGGCATGACGACTGAAACTCCTAGCAGGCCCTTGAAAAGGCTGCATCCTTTCTGTTGGGGGGGCTTCCGGCCAACCCTCAAGGGAGGCGCCGCCGCCAGGGGTCGAATCCCCGCCGCCGGATTGTTACGGAATAGAGACAATTATTCCAAAAAGACATGACATTCGTTAATTTTCAAAATACGCTAATAAATAACTTATTTATATCAATAACTTGACATAACTCTAATGGAAACAATATTTCGTTAAAATAATAAGTCATGCTCTGTATGCATTGCTGCGGTGCAGTATCGGCACTTAATTTTTCCGTCGAGAGGACTATGTTCACTCCAGGAAAACGAGGGCGCCTTTTCGGGAATTCCCGCGGGGTCCTCGCCCGGCTCCGGACAGAAACTCCCGAAGGACGCCGAAGAAAGAACGAAAGGACGAACGACCATGACCACCGAACCCCTTATCGACCGTCGCGTCGGCCAATACGCCGAGAGGCTGGTTTTGAAGGCCGAAGACATTCACCGCCTCGAAGAGGCCGCGCGCGCCATGCGCGCCCGCGAATTCGGCCGCCTGGCTTCCGCCGCCGCGACCTGGTTCAAGACCTTCATCATCGAGCCGATCGCCGGCGCGATCCGCGCCGAGCGCGCCTATCGCGACTTGATGGCGCTCGACGACCGCACGCTGGCCGACATCGGCCTGCGCCGGGACGAGATCCCCGCCTTCGTCGCCCGCA
>CAYIQU010000306.1:0-3065 GCA_964365645.1 uncultured Hyphomicrobiales bacterium
CCGGCGGCATGAACCTTGACCGCGATCTTGCCCTCGGTCGCCTCGGCGATGGCGCGGGCCAGCCGCTCGGCGGCGGTGCCGAGGCCGGGAAACCCCCGGGGCCAGGCCGTGACCATCTTCAACTCGCGCTTGCCCTGGGCCAGCGCCGGGGCGGCCAGCGGAGAGGCAAGCGTTCCCGCGCCGGCCAAGCCGGCGAGGGTTCCCGCGCCCGTCAGGAATCGACGACGTTTCATCGCGAAGGCATCCTCAGCGGCGCCCAGCCGTCCTTGCCGCGCGCCTCGACCGGACTGAAGTTGGATTTATAGGACATCTTCCGGCAGTCGGCGATCCAGAATCCGAGATAGACGTAAGGGAGCCGCAGCGCCCGGGCGCGCTCCACCAGCCATAGAATCATGAAGGTGCCGAGGCTGTCCGTTTCCCGCGCCGGGTCGTAGAAGCTGTAGACCGCCGACAGGCCGTCCTCGATCCGGTCGGCGAGCACGGCGGCGGCGAGAACGCCGTCGCCGTCGCGAACCTCGACCATGGCCGTTTCGACCGGCGTATCCTCGATCAGGGCGCGGAAATCGTCGTAATCCATGTTCGCCATGTCGCCGTCGGCATGGCGACGATTCTGATAGCGGACGAACAGGTCGAACTGTTCGGCGGTGGCGATGGGCGGCTGCTCCCGCACCTCGAACGCCCGGTTGCGCCGTCCCACGCGCTTCTGGGTCCGCGTCGGGCGAAAATCGCGCGCCACGATCCTCAGCGGCACGCAGGCGTCGCAGCCGGTGCAGGCCGGGGCGTAGACGATGGCGTGGCTGCGGCGAAAACCGGCGTGGGTCAGGGCGTCGTGCAGGGCGGCGGCGTCGCGGCCGACCAGCTCGGTCACCACGCGGCGCTCCAGGCGGCCCTCAAGGTAAGGGCAGGGCAGCGGCGCGGTGGCGAAGAAAAAACGCGCGTCCAGGATCGGATTCAATTTCATGGCCGCTCCTTTCCCTACTTGACGCCCTTCTGGGACTCCTCGCGCCGCTGGCGCTCGCGAATGGCGTCCAGGCCGGGCAGCGTCGAGGATGGCGCGACGGGCGCGGCCTTGGTCGTGGGCGCGGCCTTGGGCGCGGGTGCCGGAGCGGCGGGCGGCGGCGGGGGAGCCTTCTCGCCCTCAAGCTGGCGTTCGCGCAAGGCGTCCAGGCCGGGCAGCGTCGGGGGCGGCGCGACGGGCGCGGCCTTGGGCGCGGCCTTGGTCGTGGGTGCGGCCTTGGGCGCGGGAACCGGAGCGGCGGGCGGCGAAACGACGGGGAGCGGGGGAGCCTTCTCGCCCTCAAGCTGGCGTTCGCGCAAGGCATCCAGGCCCGGCAGCGCCTCGCGGATGCGGCGCGGCTCGGCCGTCGGCTTCGGCGCGGCGACCTTGCCCTCGCCGGTACCGGTGCCGCGCAAAAGAACGATCGTCAGGCGCCGGTTGCTCGGGTCGGTCGGATTCTCGACCTTGAGGGGATCGACGTAGGCCTTGCCGATCACCAGCCCGACGCGACTTTGCGGCACGCCGAATTGGACCAGCGCCCGGCGCGCGGCGTTGGCGCGATCCGACGACAGTTCCCAGTTGCTGTACTTGGTCTCGTCGCTGTAGCCGGTCGAATCGGTATGGCCGGCCACGGAAATCTTTTGCGTCATCTCGAGAATGACGTGCGAAACCACTTCCAGCAGGCGGCGGGTGTGCAGATACGGCTCGGCGCTGCCGGGGGGAAACATGGCCACGCCTTGCTGGTCGACGATCTGGATGCGCAGGCCCTCGGGCGTGTTGTCCACCAGAAGGCTGTTGGCCAGCTGACGAAAGGCGGGAACGCCCTCGATGCTCTTGCGCAGGGCCTCCTCGGCTTCCTTGAACTGCTCGTCCTCCTTGGCCTTCTTGCCGTCGGCGTCGGCGTCGCCTTCGCCTTCGGACGGGCCGGTGCCGACCTTGGGCGGGGGAAGGTCCTGGGTGACGGCGGCGCGCGAGGTCGGACTTTCGCCGGCGCCCGGTTCGCCGATGGTCTTGCCGCCGAGAACCTGGCCCGAGCCGGTTTGCGATTTCGACGTCGTCACCGGCGCGAAGAAGTTGGAAATGCCCTGCAACTGCTCCTGGGTCACCGAGTTGAGCAGCCACAAAAGCAGAAAGAACGCCATCATCGCGGTGACGAAGTCGGCGTAGGCGATTTTCCACACGCCGCCGCCATGGCCGCCGCCGTGGCCGCCTTTCTTGATCTTCTTGATGATGATCGTTTGAGCGCCGGAAAGGGCGTTGTCGGCCATGGCTATTCCTGTCGCGCGGCGGCGGACCCGAGGGCGCGGTTACGAAGGCGCCGGCACGGTTTGAATCATCGTTTCGACTTCGGCGAACGTCGGCCGCACGTCGGAGGCGAGTTGCTTGCGGGCGAACTCGATCGAAATCTGCGGGGCATAGCCCTGCATGTGGCCGACGATGGCCGCCTTGATGCAGGCCATGTAGCTGGCATCCGAGGCGAAGGCGACGCGCAGGGCGGCCGCGATCGGCGCGAACAGGCCGTAGGAGCCCAAGATGCCGGCGAAGGTTCCCACCAGCGCCGCGCCGATCAGCTTGCCGAGAATCTCCGGCGGCTCGGTGATCGAGCCCATGGTCAGGATGACGCCCAGCACGGCGGCGACGATGCCCATCGCCGGCGCGCCGTCCGCCATGCTCTGGATTCCGTTGACGTAGCCGTTTTGTTCTTCGTGATGGAGTTCCAGGTCGCGATCCATCACCGCCTCGATTTCATGCGAATTGCTGGCCCCCAGGGTGAGCAGGCGCACATAGTCGCACAGGAACTCGACGGCGTGGTGGTCGGCGATGAAGGTGGGGAAGTTGGCGAACAACGTGCTTTCGTCGGGCTTCTCGACGTGGGCCTCCAGCGCGAGGTCGCCCTTGGTCTTGGCGAGCCGGAAAACGGCGTACAGAACCCCCAGCAGCTCGAGGTAATGCACCTTCTTGTATTTCGCGCCCTTGATCGCGACGGCGAAGGATTTGAGGGTCCCGATCAGGACCGGTTTGGGGCTGGCGACGATGAACGCGCCGAACAGGGCGCCGAAAATGATGA
>CAYIQU010000307.1:0-3038 GCA_964365645.1 uncultured Hyphomicrobiales bacterium
CGTGGAATCGGCCTGGTTCGATCCGATGCGCACCGCGGCCACGGGGCGGCGGCTGGAAATTCTCTCCGACGCCCGTTATCGCTTCGAGCGCGGCATCGACCCGGCGTTCGTTCGTGACGGCATGGAAATCGCGACGCGCCTGATTCTCGATCTGTGCGGCGGCGAGCCCTCCGAGATCGTCATCGCCGGCGCCGAGCCGCGGTGGCGGCGGATTATCGCTTTCGATCCCGAACGGGTGCGCCGGCTTGCCGGACTCGATCTCGGTCCGGGCGACGTCGAGCGGATTCTCGGTCAACTCGGTTTCGAGGTCGCGCGCGACGGAAAAACGTTCAACGTCACGCCGCCGTCCTGGCGCGCCGACATTATCGGCGAAGCGTGCCTGGTGGAGGAAGTCGCGCGCATCCACGGCTACGACAAGATTCCCGTTACGCCGCTGCCGCGCGCCGCGTACTTGCCGGGCGCCGCCCTGAACGGCGCGCAACGCCGCCGGGTCGCGGCGCGGCGCACGTTGGCCGCGCGCGGCCTGGTGGAAGCGGTGACGTTCTCGTTCCTGCCGTCGGCCCAGGCGGCGCTGTTCGGCGGCGGGTCGGACGCGCTGAAACTGGTGAACCCGATCAGCAGCGATCTGGACGCCATGCGCCCCTCGCTTTTGCCCAACCTGATCGCGGCGGCGGGGCGTAACGCCGACCGCGGCTTCGCCGACGTTCAATTATTCGAGGTCGGCCCGCAATACGCGGGCGCGGGCGCCGACGAACAGGCCCATGCCGCCGCCGGCGCGCGCGTCGGCGCCGTCCAGGACCGGTCATGGGCGGCGGAAACGCGCCCCGTCGATGTTTTCGATGCCAAGGCCGACGCGTTGGCGGTTCTCGCCGCCCTCGACGTGCCGGCGGCCCGGCTGCAGACGTTCCGCTCCGCGCCCGCGTGGTACCATCCCGGCCGGTCGGGGGTTCTCGGCTTTGGGCCGAAGGCGATCCTCGCCCAGTTCGGCGAAATCAATCCCCGCGCGCTCAAGGCGATGGGCGTGAAAGGCCCCGTGGCCGGGTTCGAGGTTTTCCTCGATGTCCTTCCGGCGGCGAAGCGCGATAAGGGCGCGGCGCGCCCGTTGTTGAAACTGTCCGCCTTCCAGCCCGTGTCCCGCGACTTCGCGTTCGTGGCGGACGCGGACGTCGCCGCCGAGGCCATTACGCGCGCCGCCTTGGGCGCGGACAAGGAGCTGATCGTGGCGGCCACCGTGTTCGACGTGTTCAGCGGCAAGGGCCTGCCCGAAGGCAAGAAATCGGTCGCCATCGGCGTGGTCCTGCAACCCGTCGACAAAACCCTGACGGACGCCGAAATCGAGGGAATCGCGGCCAAGATCGTCGCCGCCGTCGCCAAGGCGACCGGGGCGGCCTTGCGCGCCTGAGCTTAATTCTTAAGGCTTTTCCGCCGCGCCCGCCGGGTGAATATCCCTGTATTCGCCCGAGCTTATGGCTTCTTAACCATATTCGGGAAACGGCTATCGAGGGAAAACCCCGAACTCGACACGGGGATAGGAACAGATTAAAAATAAAGGATAAAGTGATCTGCGGAATAACCGCGGACGCAACGTTTCCAAGACGAAACGTCGAGGGAAGAGGCTGGAGACCGCGTTATCCACAGAAAATGAGCCGCATTGCCTGGCGTGAGGCAGGACGCGCGGACGGAGAAGGAACACATGGCGGATACCAATTTTCTAACGGGGCATGAGCGGAACTTCGCCGACGATGAAATCATCGTCAGCAAGACCGACCTCAAGGGCCGAATCACCTACGCCAACCGGGTTTTCCTGCGGCTGGCCGGCATGACGGAAAAAGAAGCCATCGGCGCGCCGCACAGCGTGATCCGCAATCCGACCATGCCGCGTTGCGTCTTCAAGCTGTTGTGGGACACCATCCAGAACGGCAAGGAAATCTTCGCCTACGTGGTCAACCGTTCCAAGAACGGCGACCACTACTGGGTGCTGGCCCATGTCACGCCCAGCCAGGATTCGTCGGGCAACATCGTCGGCTATCACTCCAACCGGCGCCCCGCCAATCGGCAGATCCTCGACCAAACCATCATCCCCCTTTATCGCGCCCTGCTGCAGGAAGAAGAGAAACATTCCAACAGCAAGGACGGCATGAACGCGAGCTACACCATGCTCACCAACCTGCTCGCTGAAAAGAAGGTCGGCTATGACGAATTCGTCCTGTCTCTCTAAAGCAACGATGATGGCGATCGCCGCGGCCATTGCGGCGGTCGTGGCGGTGGCGGTGGATGTCGCGATGGGAAGCTTTTCGCCCGTTTCGGCGGTGATCATGCTCGTCTCGGCCGGACTGGCCGGATCGGTGGTGGTCGGCACCCGCAAGGCGGCGACGGCCATCGCCCGGATGACGGCGGTCTGCAAGGACATCGACAAGGGCAACTTCGAGGCCCGCCTGGTCGACGTGTCCGAGACCGGCGACGTCGGCGAGTTGATGCACTCGATCAACGACATGGTCGACCGCACCGACGCCTATGTGCGCGAATCGGCGGCTTCGCTCGAATACGTCGCCCGCAACCAGTACTTCCGCCGGATTCTCGAGAAGGGCATGATGGGCTCGTTCCTCAACGCCAGCCGCGCGGTCAACAACGCCGCCGGGGCCATCGAAAAGAAGGTCAAGGACTTCGGCAAGGTGACCCAGGCGTTCGAAGCCAACGTCAAGACCGTCATCAACACGGTGGCCTCGGCCGCGACCGAACTGCAATCCACGGCCGAAGCGATGGAATCCATCGCCAGCACCACCAGCCAGCGTTCGACGGCGGTGGCGGCGGCCTCGGAAGAAGCCTCGACCAACGTGCAGACGGTCGCCAGCGCCGCCGAGGAGCTTTCCTCGTCCATCTCCGAAATCAGCCGCCAAGTGACGCAGTCGAGCAAGATCGCGTCCAACGCGGTCCAAACCGCCCAGGACGCCAACAGCCGCATTCAGAGCCTGGCGACGGCGTCGCAGAAGATCGGCGAGGTGGTGCAGATCATCACCGACATTGCCGCGCAGACCAAT
>CAYIQU010000308.1:0-2992 GCA_964365645.1 uncultured Hyphomicrobiales bacterium
GCAGTGGATATCGGCGACGACGTCCGTTTGCGGCTGGGCGAGAAAGTCCTCCCACGTCCACTCGACGGGGTTCTCGACGGCGCCGGTGGCGGCCAAGCGCCAGTGCTCCTTCGGGATGTGGGGTTGCACGCCCAAATCCAGCACCGGCCACTTCTGGACGATGGTTTGTCCGGGCGGCAGGCGCCGACGGCCGGGCGCGTCGCTGGGTTCGGCCTTGGTCGTCGGTTGGCGTTTTTCCGTCGCCCAGCGTTCCTTGGTCGCGACCAGCTTTTCCTTGAAGGCGCCGAGCAAGGTTCCCGGCTTATCCCCGGAAAGGGCCTTTTCGATGTCGTTTTCCTTGTCGTTGGGCATGGGGTCAGATTTCGTGTCTCGGGGCCCCCAGGTCAATGGCTGGCTCCGTAGGGATTAGACTCAGGAATTAGACTCATGAGATGTCAGACGGATCGATTGGGAAATTCTAGAGGTTAAATAAACTCAACTTTTTCAATTCGTTGCCGTTCGTTCTTGTAACTGTATAAATTGTCTAAAAAAGTGTTGATAATGTATAAATAAACAGTTAAATTAGTCATTGTATTTGGACTCATGAAAATGTGATCCGGCGATGGAGCCCGGCCGAAAAAGCCGGGGCAGTAATGGCGGATTCCGCCCTGACCAGCCGCGAATTGATGGCCCGCGCGAACATCTCGCGGGCCACCCTCAATAATTACATCGGGCTCGGCATCCTGCCCAAGCCCGCGCTGGCTCCGGGCGAAGGCCCCGGCCGGCAGGCGCCGCGCATCGGCCGCTTTCCGGCGGGCGCGGTGGCGACCTTGGAAACCGTCGAGCGCCTGAAGCGCGCCGGTCACACCATGGCCGAGATCGCCGCGATGCTGGCCAAGGGCGTTCCGGCCGCTGAAACCCCATCGCCGCCCTCCTCCGCCGCGCCCGTGCTCGCGCGGGCCGTCGGCGACGGCCGGGGCATGGCCATGACGCTGGACCGGGTCGAATGCCCCGCCTATCTGGTCAACGCGCGATTTGAAATTGAATGGGCCAACGAGCGCGCGGCGCGCGAGATATTGGGCCCCGCCTATCGCCCGGGCGGCGAGATTTCGGAGCGCAACGTGTTCGCCTATTTGCTCCACGGCGGCCCGGCGGCGGGGGCCGAGGGCGCGGACGACCTGCTGGCGCTGCACATGGCGATCGCCAAGCGCCGCCTGCCCCGCGCCGGGCTGTTCGCGTTGGGCCGCGATCTCGATGCCGCCGAGATGGAACGCCTGGTCAAGATTCACGACACCGTTTCCGCCGACCAGTTGCCGATGGGGCCGTTGGCCCGTGCCGAAATCAACTTGGCTGGGCCGGGCGAGCCGGACCGCTGGTTCGACGTCTACGCGTCGTTCTTCCGCGAGGGCGTGTTTTTCACCTATCAGCCGGCGGCCGACGACAAGACCACGTTGCTGCAATTCCTATCCCGGCGCGACGTGGTGATCCGCGATTTGCTGAAAAAGCGCCCGCCGCATTTGACCGACGTCGCGGTGATGGTGGCGGATTTGCAGGATTCCGTGAAGATTTCGGCGGAATTGCCGCCCGAGCAGTATTTCCAGCTCATCAACGACGTTTGGGGGGCGATGGAACCGATCTTGCGCCGCTATTACGCGACCCACGGCAAGCACGCGGGCGACGGCATGGTCTGCTATTTCCTGCCCCAGCCGGACAGCAACTTCGCTCTCAACGCCCTGCGCTGCGCCGCCGAAATGCGCGAGGCCATGCACAAAATCAGCCGCGACTGGCGCTTGAAAAAGAACTGGCTGAACGAATTGCGCCTGAACATCGGCCTGCACGCCGGCCAGGAATGGTTCGGCACCTATCAGACGCCGACCCACGTGGAATTCACGGTGCTGGGCGACACGGTCAACATGGCGGGACGCCTGTCGGACTTCGCCCGCGGGGGCCAGGTGCTGGCGTCCAAGACCCTGCTCGGCAAGCTGACGGCCAAGGAACGCGAAGGCGTGCGCTATGGCACGCGCCGCCGCGCCGAGGACGGCACCGAGATGTTCGCGCCGGAAACCTTCGCGCGGGTGTCCAATCTGGTCGATCTCAACAACCCGAAGTTCGAGAAGTTCCGCGACATCGCCGTGCTGCCGGTCGCCGAAGTCGTCGAGGCGGGCGCGGCCGTCCCCTCGCCCGCATAATCCGATACGGCTTGAAACAGCCCATTGCAGCAATAAGGAGCCGGACCCATACTTGAGCCAATAGCATCGGTTAACATCGGGTCCAAGGCGTGAGCCATGCCTGAACTTTCGCGGTTTTTCGGCATAATCGTTGCCATGTTTTACGACGATCATCCCCCGCCCCACTTTCATGTGCGTTATGGCCGGCAAAAAGCTATCATTGCCATAGATACTCTTGCGGTCATCGAAGGCGAACTATCGCCCCGGGTTCTCGGCCTTGTGATGGAGTGGGCGTCCTTGCATCGCGATGAATTGCGGGAGGATTGGACGCTCGCGGAACGGCATTCGCCCCTGAAACCGATCCGGCCTTTGGAGTAACGGTCATGCTGACGGACATTGTCGAAGTGAAGCCGCTGGGAGGGTATCGCCTTTTTCTGCGCTTTGACGACGGCGCGGCGGGCGAAATCGATCTGGATTCCATCATGCGCTTCGAGGGCGTGTTCGCGCCGCTCCGCGACCAAGCCGTGTTTTCCCAAGTGCGCGTGAACGCGGAACTCGGCACCATCGTCTGGCCCAACGGCGCCGACCTTTGCGCCGACGTGCTGCACGCCAAGATCACCGGCCGGGAACTGCCCGGCGCCGAGCGCGTGAAAAAAGCGGGGTGATGAAAAAGTGAGCGTAAAAATGAACATTCGGCGCGGCCTATTTCGGCTTTGGCTCGTCCTGTCAGTATTTTGGGTAACGCTTGGTCTTGTTGTGGGCGTTCCGAGTGTTTGGGATGAATTTAAAGCCCTTATGGAGGAGGAAGACGCAACCCCCTACGCGGGGGTGGCAGTTGTGGAGGA
>CAYIQU010000309.1:0-2989 GCA_964365645.1 uncultured Hyphomicrobiales bacterium
CAGGGGGATTCGAACCCCCGTTACCGCCGTGAGAGGGCGGTGTCCTAGGCCTCTAGACGATGGGGACGTCGAGGCGCTCGTCGCGCGGGCGGTAGCATTACGGGAAAGGCCACGCCCGCGCAAGGATTATGCGCCGCGCGGGGATCGGCCGAAAATGGGCACCGGGGTGAAGCCCGATCCGTCGGCGGCGACGGCGAAGGCCCGGCTGGTTCGTGCCCGGTCGGTTGCGACCTCGGTGATCAGCCAGATGAATTCGGGTTCGAAGGCCATGGCGAGATCGCGGGCCGAAGGTTCCGGCGCATGATCGGGGTGGGAATGGTAATGGCCGACGATTCTCTCGTCGGTTCCCTCCAGCCGGCGCATCACGGCGAAGCGGGTCGCCGGATCGACTTCGAACGCGGCGCGGCGGTCGCCTTCGGCGACGTTGGCGCTCGGGCAAACGCGGGTGACGACGGCGCGGCCGGCATCGTCCAGGCGGCCGACGAGCAAGCCGCACGATTCCTCGGGATACGCGGCTTCCGCCGCGCGTTCGACCGTCGCCATCAAGGAGCGGGCCATGACGATGCCGGTCGGCGCCATTAGGGAGGCGAGCCCCGGGATTCGATGGTGCCGACGATCCGGCCCTGGGCCGGATCGACCGTCAAGATGCGATCGCACGGGCGCGCCGAATTATCGTTTCCGGAACCCTGGACATGAATAATAATATTTTGTCCGGCGACCGCGAACGACCGAATCACGCATCCCTCGGGCAGGCCGAGGTCGATGGCGGCGCTCGCGGCGGATTTAAGCGCATTCGGGCCGCGCGCCTGCGTGAACAGGCCCCAGGCGAGCAAGCCGGCGGCGGTCACGATCAGAACGGCAAGACCAACGACAAGAGTCGTCAAAAAGCGCATGGTACAACCTCGAACGTGTCCTCGGGCGCGATCATAGAACGGCGAAGCGAAGCCATGGGCGGAAAAACAGCGGGATCGTCCCGATCCCGGACATACACCGTCACGATCCCGGCGGACAAGGCCGGAATGCGGCTGGACCGCGCGTTGGCCGACGCGCTGGCCGCGGCGCCGGCGAACCTTTCGCGCACCCGCGTTCAGGCCTTGATCGACGAAGGGCACGTTCGAACCGAGGGCGGTACGCCGGTTCGCGCGACGACGAAGGTTCGCGCGGGCGAGGAGTATCGGGTCGCTATTCCCGCCGCCCGTCCCGCGACGCCGGAGCCCCAGGCCCTGCCGCTGCATATTCTGCACGAAGATAAAGAGATGATCGTTCTCGAAAAGCCCTCGGGGCTGGTCGTCCATCCGGCGCCCGGCAATCCCGACCGGACGCTGGTCAATGCGTTGCTGGCCCATTGCCGGGGCAAGCTATCCGGCATCGGCGGCGTCGCGCGTCCCGGCATCGTTCATCGCCTCGATAAGGACACCAGCGGCCTGATGGTCGTCGCCAAAACCGACCGCGCCCATCGGGCGCTGAGCGAGCAATTGGCCTCCCGCGCCATGACCCGCATCTATCGCGCCTTGGTCTGGGGCGTGCCGGCGAAACGCGAGGGAACGATCGACGCCGCGATCGGTCGCAATCCCCAAAATCGCAAGAAGATGGCGGTGGTGAAAAGAGGCGGGAAGGTCGCGATAACCCACTATCGGGTTCTTCGAACCTGGGATGGCGCCGCTAGTCTGATCGAGTGTCGACTCGCCACCGGGCGAACCCACCAGATCCGCGTTCACATGGCGCATCTCGGCCATCCGGTCGTCGGCGATGGGCTTTACGGAGGCGCGGCCACGGCCCGGCGCCTCAAGGGGCTTCCAGCCGCATTCGCCCAGCGGATCGGATCGATCGACACTCAGGCCCTTCACGCTTATTCCGTGGGGTTTAATCACCCTCGGGACGGGCGGAAAATGACGTTTGAATCATATAAATTATGTGAATTCAAAGACTTAATACTATAGTAGTTTTATCTGGTATATAAAATAGAGACTGAGTAGAATAGTACGCTATTAGCCGACCAGGGGGTCGGAAAGCCCATATGCGCCGGGGGGCGCGCCGCCTAAAAGCGAGGAGCACCCGTCATGGCAACAGCTTTTTCCCAATCGGGTCACGGTCCCGACCGCAATCTCACCGGCTATCTGCAAAAGATCCGCACCTTTCCCCTGCTCGATGCCGACGAGGAAACGGCGCTTGCCCGCCGCGTCCGCGACCACGGCGACGAGCGCGCGACCGAAACCTTGGCAAGCAGCCACCTTCGCCTCGTCGTCAAGATCGCCATGGGCTATCGTGGCTACGGCCTGCCGGTCGCCGATCTGATCTCGGAAGGCAACATGGGCTTGGTTCAGGCCATCCGCCGGTTCGACCCGGAACGCGGATTTCGCCTCGCCACCTACGCCATGTGGTGGATTCGCGCCGCGATTCAGGAGTACATCCTTCATTCCTGGTCGATGGTGAAAATGGGCACCACCGCCGCCCAGAAGAAGCTGTTCTTCAATCTTCGCCGACTGAAGGGGCAGATGCAGGCATTCGAGGAGGGCGATCTGCGTCCCGAACAGGTGACGCGCATCGCCTTGCACTTGGATGTTCCCGAGCAAGACGTCGTGTCGATGAACCGACGGTTGGCCCGCGTCGATCAATCCCTCAACGCCCCCGTCCGCGACGACGCCGACGGCGAATGGCAGGATTGGTTGACCGACGAGAGGGATAGCCAAGAGGAAATTTTGGCCGAGGCTCAGGAAATGACCAAGCGCCGGACATTCCTCGCCGGGGCGATGGATCGCCTTTCGCCGCGCGAACGGCACATCCTGGTCGAGCGCCGACTGAAAGAAACGCCGGCAACCCTGCAGGATCTCAGCGCGCACTATGGAATTTCACGCGAGCGGGTTCGTCAAATCGAGGCGCGCGCGTTCCAGAAGCTGCGCCAGTCCGCCGGCGATGCGCAGGCGGACGGAGCCGACCGCCATTAGCAAGGCGTAAATCCGGCGTTCCGTTCAGGATTTTCCGGACGGCG
>CAYIQU010000310.1:0-2987 GCA_964365645.1 uncultured Hyphomicrobiales bacterium
GCCGGGAACGGCAAGTCCCCGTTTGGCTTCTTTCGCGTCTTTTTTCGTCATCGGACTCAATCGTCGTCGCCGTCGGCGAGCAGGGCCAGCTGGGCGAGCGCGGCGGGCGGCTTCAGCCCCAGGTGCTTGTAGCCCTCGGCCGCCAACGCCCGGCCGCGCGGGGTACGCATGACTAAGCCTTGCTGGATGAGGTCGGGCGCGATGACTTCCTCGTTGGGGTCGCGCTGGTCGGACAGCGCGGCGGCCAGGGTTTCGACCCCGACCGGCCCGCCGCCGTAGTTTTCGGCGATGCAGGCCAGATAGCGCCGGTCCATGGCGTCCAGCCCGCGCCCGTCCACCTCCATCCGGCGCAACGCCGCGTCGGCGGCGCGGGCGTCCACCGGGCCGGTCCCGGCCACGGCGGCGAAATCCCGGACCCGCCGCAAAAGACGCCCGGCGACGCGGGGCGTGCCGCGCGCCCGGCGCGCGATTTCCATCGCCCCGTCGGCGGCCAGATCGAGGCTGAGAATCCCCGCCCCGCGGCGCACGATCTGCACCAACTCGTCGGGCGTGTAAAAGACAAGCCGCATGGGTATCCCGAACCGCTCGCGCAACGGCGTGGTGATCAGCCCTGAGCGCGTCGTCGCGCCGACCAGCGTGAACGGCGGTACGTCGATGCGGATCGAGCGCGCCGCCGGCCCCTCGCCGATGATCAAATCGAGTTGAAAATCCTCCATCGCCGGATAGAGGATTTCCTCGACCACCGGATTGAGGCGGTGAATCTCGTCGATGAACAGAACGTCGCGCGGCTGCAGGTTGGTGAGAATGGCGGCGAGATCGCCCGCCTTGGCCAACACAGGCCCCGAGGTGGCGCGGAAGCCGACGCCCAACTCGCGGGCGACGATCTGCGCCAGCGTCGTCTTGCCCAGCCCGGGCGGCCCGTAGAAAAGAACGTGGTCGAGGGCCTCGGCGCGGGTCTTGGCCGCCTGGATGAAGATTTTCAGGTTGGCCCGCGTCTGCGCCTGGCCGATGAACTCGTCCAGGGTCTGCGGGCGCAGGGACGTCTCGGGGACGTCCTCGCGGCCGGCGTCGGCGCCCAGCAAACGGTCGGAGACCGGTTCCCGGCTCATCGTCTACGCCCTCCCGCGCCGGCGGCGGCGCGCGACGCCGCCAATTCCGAGAGCGCCGCGCGGATCAGTTCGGCAACGCTCGCCCCCGCGCCGAGCGCCTCGCCCGCTTGCGCCACCGCGCCCAGCGCGTCGGCCGGCGCGTATCCCAGATTGACCAGCGCCGAGACCGCGTCGGCGGTCGCCGTATCCACGCCGCCGGCGCCCTTCCCTTTTTTCCCCGCCGCGCCGCCGGCCGCGCCCAGCGCCAGCGCGCTCACCTTGTCCTTGAGTTCGGTCACGATCCGCTGGGCGAGCTTGCCGCCGACGCCGTTGGCGCGCGAAACCGTCGTCTTGTCCCCTGCCGCGATGGCCCGCACCAGTTCGTCCGGCGTCAGGGTCGACAGAACGGCAAGCCCGATCCGGGACCCCACGCCTTGCACCGAGGTCAACAGCCGGAACCATTCGCGTTCGGCCGCGTCGGCGAACCCGAACAGGCGGATGTGGTCCTCGCCGACGTCGGTTTCGATCAGCAGCATCGCCGCTTCCCCGGCCTTGAGCCGGCCCAGCGTGCGGGCCGCGCAGTGAACCAGGTAGCCGACGCCGCCGACGTCGATAATGGCGTGGCCGTCGCCGACGTGATCGACGATGCCCTTGAGCTTGGCGATCATGAGTTTTGCGCCTTGCGGACGGCGCGGGCGACGGCGTCGCCGACGCCGCGATGGTGCGCGTGGCAGATGGCGACGGCGAGCGCGTCGGACGCGTCCGCCCCGCCGATGACGGCGCCCGGCAACAACATGCGGACCATCATCTGCACCTGCTGCTTGGCGGCATGGCCGGTGCCGACCACGGATTTCTTCACCAGGTTGGGCGGATATTCCGCGACCGGAATCCCGGCGTGCGCCGGCGCCAGCAACGCCACGCCGCGCGCCTGGCCGAGCTTGAGCGTCGAGACCGGATTGACGTTGACGAAGGTTTCCTCGACCGCCGCCTCGGCGGGATTGTAGCGGCGAATGATTTCGGTCAGGCCTTCGTACAACTGCGCGAGGCGAAGGGCGAGCGCCTGGTCCTCGTCGGCGCGCACGACGCCGTCGGCGACGTGGCGCAACCGATTGCCTTCCACCTCGATCACCCCCCAGCCGGTGTTGCGCAGGCCGGGATCCAATCCGATCAATCGCATCGCGCCCGCCCTCTTACACCGCCCGCCGCGTCAGGAACTCAAGCGGGACATCGTCTCGTCGGAGACCTCGAAGTTCGAGACAACCCGCTGGACGTCGTCGTTGTCCTCCAGGACCTCGAGAAGCTTGAAAAGACTTTCCGCCGCCTCGCCCTCGATGCCGATGGCGTTGGTCGACCGCCAGTCGAGGCGGGCGGACGCGGCCTCGCCGAATTTCTTTTCCAGGGCCTCGCGCACCGCGCCCAAATCGTCCGGCGCGCACAGAATCTCGTGCCCGTCCGCGTCCGAGCGCACGTCGCCGGCGCCGGCATCCAGGGCCGCCTCGAACACCGCGTCGGCGTCGGCGGCATCGGCGGGATAGCGAATGATGCCCGCGCGTTCGAACATGAACCCGACGCTGCCGGTTTCGCCCAAATTGCCGCCGTGCTTGCCGAAGGCGGCGCGGATTTCGCTCGCGGTCCGATTGCGGTTGTCGGTCAGCGCCTCGATGATGATGGCGATGCCGCCGGGGCCGAAGCCCTCGTAGCGCACCTCTTCGTAGTTGGCGTTGTCCTCGCCGCCCGAGCCGCGCTTGACGGCGCGCTCGATGGTGTCCTTGGACATGTTGGCTTCGCGCGCCGCCAGCATCGCCGCGCGCAGGCGCGGGTTGGCGTTGGGATCGGGCAGGCCCGAGCGCGCCGCCACGGTCAACTCGCGGATGATCTTGGTGAACACCTTGGCCCGCT
>CAYIQU010000311.1:0-2986 GCA_964365645.1 uncultured Hyphomicrobiales bacterium
CTTGGGACCCGTGAGATGTTCCATTACTTATACAATTCTCAATAGCTTCCCAAGAGCAGGTTGATGAGCCGCTGGAGATCGAGCACGTCGGTGCGCGTGTCGCCATTGACGTCCGCGCGCGCGTTCGTCTCAAGACCCAACAGGACATTGACGAGATGTTGGAGGTCCAAGATATCGATGAGCCAATCCCCATTCATATCTCCCGGAATCGTAAAGGAGCTGTAGAACTGGCCGATCCTGGTCGCCAGGGCCGGCTCGATTCGTTTCGCCGCCCCGTTCTATTTCGCCGCCAGGTGCCGGCGCATGAAGTCGCTGGCGCGCTGGATCGCGTCGCGGGCGGCCAGATCGTCGGCGAAGGTGCGCACGTGCCGCTCGCGGAAATCGAAGCCGCGCCCCACGCCGGGATAAAGGACGAGGGTCACGTCGCGGCCCTTGGCGGCCATCGCTTCCGCCGCCATCTCGATTCCGCGCCGGCGCTGGTACTGCTCGGCGTCGCCGAGAAGGAACAAGGTGGGAATCGATAGGCTCTCGATCTCGGGCGCGTAACGGTAAACCTGCATCGGCTCGGGGGCGTTGGGGTCCTGCAGGTGCGGGTAATAGCCGACGTAGCACGCCGCGCCGGTTTCCTGGCGCTTCTGGGTCACGGCCGCCTTGAGGGCGTAGTAGCCGCCCCGCGTCAACGCGTAGAAGCAAGCGCGCGTGGCCGAGATATTGGGCAGGGTCAAAAGATGGTCGAGCCCGGCGGCGGTGTCGTCTTCCAAGACGTAGTCGTGTTCGATCGGCATCGCCGCAATGAATCGGTTCCGGTAAAGGTCCGGGGCCAGCACGACGAACCCCTGCGCCGCCAGCCGGCGCGCATGGGCGCGGAAGGGTTCGTCGAGGCCGCGGCGGCCGTGAACGAACAGCACCGGTGGAAACGGGTCGGTTCCCTTGGGCCGCAACAGCAGGGCGGCGACGTCCTCGCCCGCGCCCTGGTAGGACGTCTCCGTGATTTCGACGGGGTACGTCGCCGGCGCGGGCAAACGGCCCTCGTTCCACCAGGCGTCGTCCCACCACCAGGACTTTTCCGCCGCCGGCGCTTGTTGCGCGTGGCCGGGCTGGGCGGCGAGGATCGCGAGGCCGAGGGCGAAGGCCAACCCGAGCGTTCGAAGAAGGGCATTCGGCGTTTGCATTTCCGTTGTCTTCCAATTGGTTAATCGGGACGGCGAGGTCGGTCTCGGCCGCGCGCGGGGGTTCTTTTTATACAAGAACGCCTTTGCCGCCGGGACGCGAAGGATTATGGTGGCTCCCTGGGGGTCCCTCAAGGGATTGATGCGTATGTCTATTTTCCGGATCGGGACCGTCGTTCTCGCGCTCGGGCTTTCGCTGTCGGCGGCCGGGGCCGGGGCGCTCGAGATCGCGTCGCACCGCGGGTTCTACGCGCTCAAGCTGTCGAGCGCGCGCCAAGGCGGCGCCTTCATCGACGCGCGCGGCGGACTCGACATGACCATCGAGAAAACCTGCGACGGCTGGCTGCTGAGCCAGGACCTGGCGATGGAACTCGCCACCGCCCAGGGCGACCAGGTCCGCCAGGCGATCCGCTATTCGGGCTGGGAATCCCTGGACAGCGCCCAATACCGTTTCATTTCCAAGACCCGAACCGACCGCACGCAGAAAGACACCAAGGGAACCGCGCGCGCCGGCGCCGGCGACAAGCCCGGCGAGGCGGTCTTCGAAAACACGCAGACCCGGAAAGTGTCGCTGCCGCCGGGAACGCGATTCCCCATCGCGCACGCCGTGTGGCTGATCGAACGCGCGCTTGCCGGCGTCCATCAGGCGCCGAGCGTGGTCTTCGACGGCACCGACGGCGAGGGACCGCAGCGCGTCGCCGCGTTCATCGGCCGCAAGATCGAGGCCAAGGATCACGGCCGCGCCGCGCTCGGCGCGTTGGCCGATCAGGCCGGCTGGACCATGCGGCTTGCCTTCTTTCCCGAGGACGGCACCGAGGCCTCGCCCGAATACGAAATGGAAATCCTGCAACTCGCCAACGGCGTCGCGCCGCGCATGGTGATCGACTACCGCGACTTCTCGGTCGAGCTGGAAATCCAGAAGATCGAGCCGATCGCGACGCCATCCTGTCGGTAAAAAAAGAACGCGGGATGCGGACGATGATCGTGCGGAAATCGAAATGCAAGGCGGGCCGGCGGCGCTTTCTCGGCGTGGCGGCGGCGTTCATGGTTCTTGCCGCCGGCGCGGCGTTCATGGTTTTTGCCGCCGGCGCGGCCGGCGCGACCGAGGATCCGGCCGGGTTCATCGGCATGCAGGTTCAGGGCTTGAATCCCCCGGCGGCGGCGGCGCTCGGCTTGACCGAACCCAAGGGCGCCCTGGTGCGCGACCTGGCGCCCGGCGGGCCGGCCGACCGGGCGGGCATCCATCAGGGCGACCTGATCGTGCGGCTGGGGGGGCAGGCCATCGACACTTTCGAGACGCTGCTTCAGGTCGCGGGCAAGGCCAAGCCCGATCAAGCGCTGCCGGTGACGATTATTCGCGCCGGCAAGACCATCGAGGCGACGTTGACGGTCGGCAAGTGGCCGCCGAGCCTGAAGATCGACCGCGACGCCACCGGCCACCTGCCCGAGGCCGGCCTGACCATGGTCGCGCTCACGCCCAAGATGCGGAACCGTTTTCCGGTGCGCTGGGGCGCGACCGGCGTGCTGGTGACGCTGATCGACGAAGGCAAGGCGTCCGGCATCGGCATCAAGCGCGGCGAGGTCATCCGCCAGGTGAACCAGGAAGACGTCTGGCTGCCCGAACACGTCATCGCGCGCTACAAGCAGGCCAAGGCCGCCCAGCGCGGCTCGATCCTGCTCTTGGTCGAGGGCGCGGAGGGCTTCCGCTACATCGCGCTGGTCGTGCGCTGACCGTTCCAGCTTGGCGCGGGTTGAGAGCAAGTTGAATCGAACGCGATCTTTCCGATCGCGACTTGCGTACCCCCCACCCCAGCCCT
>CAYIQU010000312.1:0-2976 GCA_964365645.1 uncultured Hyphomicrobiales bacterium
GCGCCGACCATGGTGTCGGTGTCGAGTGGATGGCCCTGCTTGATCGCCTTCACCACCTTGGAAATGCGCTGCCCGGTGATGTCTTGGAAACCGCAGGCCTCGTAGATGCCGGTGGTGGCTTCCATCAGCGTGCCGGCGGCCTGGCCCTGCAGCGCGCCCATGACCGATTCGATCTTCTCGGCCGCGTCCATGATGGCGTTGGTGGCTTCCGCCGTCGCCTGGACGATGGCGTCGAGTTCGTCGGTGGCCGTCGAGATGAACTGCTGCTTGACTTCGTCGGGACGGATGGCGGCGACGTCGGCCCGGGCGGCATCGATGATCCGGGCGAGCCGGTTCAACTCGTCGCGCATCTTGCTTTCACGGGCGCGCGATTCGCGCTCGAGCGCGGCGAGCGCCCGCTTGAAGACGCCGGCGACGGCGGCCGGCGGACGGGTCTTGCCCTTGGTTTTGGTTTTGGCCTTGGTCTTGGGCCGGGCCTTGGGCCGGGCCTTGGTCTTGGTTTTGATTGTAACGTTCCCCCGCGCCATGGTCCGCCCCGATCGCCGTCAGAACTCGCCCAGCACGCTCGCCAGCTTCGCCCGCAAGGTTTCGGAGTTGAACGGCTTGACGATGTAGTTCGACACGCCCGCTTCCTTGGCGGCGATCACGTTTTCGGATTTGCTTTCCGCCGTGATCATGATGAAGGGCAGCGACTTGAGCTTGGGATCGGCGCGAACTTCGCGCAAAAGTTGGATGCCGGTCATCGGCTCCATGTTCCAGTCCGAGATGACGAGGCCGAATTGTTCCTTGCGCAGAAGTTCGAGCGCCGCGCCGCCGTCCTTCGCCTCATCGACGTTGTTGAATTCGAGCTGGCGCAGAAGGTTGCGCAGAATCCTGAGCATGGTCTGGTAATCGTCCACGATCAGGACCTTCATGTTCTTGTCGACGGCCATTGGCTTAATCCTGTCTTTAATTGAACCCCGGGATGATCGAGCCCCGCTTGTCGCTCTTGCGCCACTATTCTTTCGACGTCTCGGGCCGGTTCATCGGAACCCCGGCTCGATCCGCCGCACCGCCGCCGGTCCCGGCGCTCCGGGCGCGGATCACAAGACATAGGGCAACGGAGGTAGTTTATTCAATGGCTTCGCCATGGCAACCCCGGACGTCGCCGTTCGACGCGAAAACCATGGGAAAAACCCCTAGCAGCCTTCTGGCCCGTCAGCTTCCGGGCGCCCCGATCCCTTCGGGCAATTGGCGCAGGCGGGACAGCTCGACCGTCACTTCGCGGGCTTTTTGCGGATTCATCGCCGCCATGATCGGCGCCAAGCGGCGGCTGTTAACCCTTTCCACGACCATCAGAAGAACGTCCATCTCGAGTTCCTCGAAGATTTTCGCCGCGTCCTTGGGCTTCATGTTCTCGTAAATCTTGACCAGGCCGGCGACCTTCTTCTCCTGCTCCTGGTCGTAGGACGCGAGCAGTCCCTCGATGGTCGACTGCAGGGTCTTCATTTCCTCGACCTTTTTGTCGATGCGCGTCTCGGCCGCCTTGAGCAGGGCGGTGCGCACGTCCAATTCCTGTTCGCGCTTCTCGACCCGGTCGCGCCGCTCGGCCAGTTGCTGGAGCAGGTCGATCTCGGTCTGGGTGAGCAGCGTCGGATCGTCGGCCAGCCTTCGCATCGGCCGGCCGCGGGTCGCCTCGCGCGGGCGCGGCGTCGCCTCGCCCTCGGCGGGGGCCTCGGCGGCTTTCTCGGGCACGATCTCGATCGGCGCCGGCGCGCCGGCCGCGCCCGGCTGGCCGGGGGCCGGGCCGGGGGCTTCGGCTCCGTCCTGAGCCTGACCCGGCGCGGCGGCCGGCTTTTGCTGGGCGGCCGCGTCGGCGACGTGAACGCCGCCCGCGCCGAGAATGCCGGTCACGTCCCGCCAGATGTCGCCGGCGCGAACCGTCAGCAACAGCGTCGCGGCGAAGATGGTCGCGGGCAGGAAACGAAAGGAGAGTTTCATGGCCTGGTTCGGGGTCCTAGCGGGTTCAAAGGCGGGCGATCCTGTTCTTTGCCTAGACGGCCGCGCGCAGGGCCTTGAGCAGCTCGCGCTCGGCCTCGGAGCGGGCGTCGATGCCGTCCTCGTCGGCGCCGCCGCCGTCGGTCGCCGCGACCTTGGAGCCGGGCGCGGCGGCGGGCGTTCGGTTCCGCGAGGCGCGAATCATGTTTTCCAGGCGATCGGCGGCGGTGTTCGCCCGTTCGGTCAGGAAGGCGAGATCGTCGCGCAGCCCCTGGGCCTTGCCCGTCAACGCCTGGAGGGACGCGGTATCGGCCTTGAGCCGGGCGATCCCGTCCTCGGCCTTGACGGTCGACTGGGCGAAAGCGGCGGCGAGCTTTTCCATCTCCGCCTTGTTGCGGCGAAGCGCCGCCAGCTTGCGGTTGAGGGAGGCCGCGTAGCCGATGGTCACGGCCAACAGGACGATCAGCGCGATATCCAGGAACAACGATAAGGTCACGGTCTACCCCTTCGGTTTTTCGATGCGGTCTTCGATGCGGACGGCGATCTGGTTGCCGCGACGGCCCATGCGCCCGGTGTACATGGGCACCTTGCCGCAATGCAGCTCGACCAGCGAGTCGGGCGTGGCGCCGAGCATGAGCTGGGAGCCGACCCTGAACTTGAACACGTCGCTCAACATCATGGTCTGCTGCTCGACCACCACTTCCAAATCGACGTCGGTGCGCCAGAGTTCCTCGGCCAAGTGCGTTTCCCAAATCGAGTCGCGGCCGAATTTCTCGCCCATGAACATCTGCAGCAGAAGCTCGCGCACCGGTTCCAGCGTCGCGTAGGGCAACAGCAGCTCCAGCCGCCCGCCGCGGTCTTCCATGTCGATGCGCAGCCGGGCGACGATCGCGGCGTTGGACGGGCGCGAAATGGTGGCGAAGCGCGGATTCGTTTCCAGCCGGTCGAAGCGGAAGCTGACCGGGCTCAAGGGCTCGAACGCCGCCGAGAGATCGCTGA
>CAYIQU010000313.1:0-2968 GCA_964365645.1 uncultured Hyphomicrobiales bacterium
CATCTGCGACTGGATGATGCAGCCGATGGATGGAATCGAGTTCGTGCGTCTGGTGCGCAACAGCCAGAGCAGCCCGAATCCCTTCGTGCCGATCATCATGCTGACCGCCCACACCCAGGTGGCGCGGGTGTTCGAGGCCCGCGACGCCGGCGCCAATGAGTTCCTGGCCAAGCCGATTTCGCCGAAAAAGCTCTACGACCGCATTCGCGCGATCATCGAAAGCCAGCGGCCCTACATCAAACTGAAGACCTATTTCGGCCCCGATCGTCGCCGCAAGGTCTCGGAAGCCTACAAAGGCCCCGAGCGGCGGAAGAACCAGGTGGAACCCATCGAAACGGGGCCGATTCTCGGTATGCCGGCGAGTCCGAGGTAAATCCCGCGGCGGCCGAGGGAACGCGGCGATACGGAAAAAGGGGTGGCGCTGCTGGACGAAGCGATTCCCGGCCTGCCGGACGAGACCCGGCTGCGGGCATTGTTCCTCAAATATGCCCACGGCAAATCCGACGATGCGCGGACCGGGGCGCTGGCGGAAATGCGCGATCTTCTGGCGCGATGGGTTCGCTGCCCGAACCTCGATCGATCCCGCGAAGTCCGGGGCCTGGGCGATGTCAGCCACCCGCACCCGGAATTGCTGGCGGCCCTGATCCGGGTGATCGCCGCGCGGGATGACATGGATATTCTTGACCGGTTTCCGGCGTGGGCGTCCGTTGCGCGTTGGGACTCGGGGCCGGAAGCGAAGAAAGAGCCGTCCCGCGAGGATCGCATCGAGATTCAAATCCCGGCGGAGGGAAAGCAATCAACCGGCCTTGGGGCCGCGATTCAATCCTAACGGGTCAGGCTTTCTTCGCGCCGGCTTTGGCCTTGATGAACTTCTTGAAATCCATGTCGGTGGTGATGACGTCGTCCATCAGGAAGAACACCATCTCCTTGCGCAGCTTTTCCCGGGCCATCGCGTTATCTTCGGCCGCCTTGGCGAACTCCAGCATGTGATTCATCTGGACGTCGAGACTCTTATGATGGTCGTGGTGCTTCTTGGCGTTGGGATAGCCGATCTTGACCAGAAGCGCCTCCTCGCGGGAAAAATGTTTCTTGGCGAACTTCACGAATTCGGGCACGAGGTCCCTGCACTTGCCCGCCTCGTCGCCGTCGATCGCCTGCACGATCTCGTTCAGCATCTCGTTGAGTTGCTGATGGTCCCGATCGAGGCTCTCGTAGTCCAGCAAGAATGAAGACGCCAGTTCGGCCATGTCCATCTTCCTCCGTTTGCGCCGCGGCGAAACCCCGCGCTTCCGGCTGATACAACCCCTGGCCCGCGACAACGCCGGGGGTCGAATCCCGGCATTTCCAGGGCCGACCATCCGGGGGTCTTCTTGATACACGATACCGACCGAACCCACCATAATCCGGGCTTCGCGCCCTGTCGGACGGGCGGTTATTCCGCCGCTTCGGATTGGGAATCCTGCGTTTCCCCGGCCTCGGCGCCGGTCTGCGATTCGTCGGCCGACTGTCCCAACGGGAACACGAAAGCGTATTCGGGGTCGATTCGCGCCGTGATGTTCCTGCTCAGTTCGGGCTCGAAGGTGTGGTGGACCCGGACATAAAGCTCGCCGCCGACGTCCTCGCCGTTTCCGGCCGCGCCCGAAACGCGCACGCGGGCGATGTTGTCGTGGCCCAGCAGGTGCGTCGAGACCACCTCGACCGGCCGCCCCGTTCCTTCGCCGTTCGTTTCCAGCACCACACCCTCGGCGCGGATCAGGACTTCCGCCGGATCGCCCTCGTTCAGCCCCGGAGCCGCGACCGGCCCGAGCGGGGTTTCAACCCGGCCGCCGGCGACGATGCCCCCGAACCGGTTGATGCGGCCGAACAGCTTGGCGACGAATTCGTGCCGCGGGTGGTAGTAAATGTCGTGCGGCCTGCCCGCCTGAAGAATGCGGCCGCTGGCGCCCAGGATCTTGATCCGGTCGGCCATGAACATCGCCTCCTAGGGGTCGTGGGTCACCATCAAGGTGGCGACGCCGCTGCGCCGAAGAACAGCCAGGGTTTCCTCGCGAATCCGCGCGCGCATGTTGGTATCCAGCCCCGAGAACGGCTCGTCCAGCAAAAGCAGTTTCGGCCCCGGCGCCAGGGCGCGGGCGAGCGCGACGCGCTGCTGCTGGCCGCCCGAGAGCATGTGCGGATACTTGGCGGCATGCGCCGTCATGCCCACCTGTTCGAGCATGTCCATCGCCCGGCGGCGGGCCTCGGCCGCCGGCGCGCCCTTAAGCCCGAACGTCACGTTATCGACGACGTTCATATGCGGGAACAGGGCATAATCCTGAAACATGAGCCCGATCCCCCGATGTTCGGGCGGCACATGCCGGCCCGGCTCGGCGACGATCTCGCCGTTGATGGAGATCGTTCCTTCCTGCAGTTTCTCAAGCCCGGCGGCAAGGCGCAGCAATGTCGTCTTGCCGCAGCCCGACGGCCCCAGCAGACAGACCAGTTCGCCCGCCGGAACCAGCAAGGCGGCATTGTTGAGAACCCGATGGATTCCATAGGCGTGGTTCACGCCGTGCATATGAAGGCCCTTCACGACGCCTGTTCCTCCCCTGAATGCCCCGGCCGGGACCGGGTTATCGCGTCGCTGAGCATGACGACCGGCAGAATGCCGACGGCGACGATGGTCAGCGCCGCCAACGACGCCTCGCCCAACTGTTCGTCGGACGCGTATTGGTGCACGAACGTCGCCAAGGTATGGAAATTGAACGGCCGAAGAACGACCGTCATCGGCAGCTCCTTCATGCAATCGACGAAAACCATCATGCACGCGGTCAGCACGCTGCCGCGAATCAGCGGGATATGGATTCGCCTGAGCGTGCTGAACGGAGAATGGCCCAGGCTGCGGGCGGCGCCGTCCATGCTGGGCGTTATCTTGTTGAGGCTGGCCTCGACGGTGCCGAAGGACAACGCCAGGAAACGGACCAGATAG
>CAYIQU010000314.1:0-2967 GCA_964365645.1 uncultured Hyphomicrobiales bacterium
CGCCGGTGCCGAGGAAGTAGTGGCACTTGTCGGTGCAGGCGCCGCACTTGACGCAGGAATCGAGAAACACCCGAAGCGCGCGGGACTTGCCCAAAAGATCGCCCATCTTGGCGATCGCCTTGTCGTGCCAATCCTCGACCAGCTGGCCGGGAAACCCGAGCGGCTCCTGATGCTCGGGCATCGCGATGAACGGCTTGGAATGCGCCATCACCCCTTCGGCGATGGCCGGGATGGCAACGTCGTCCTTCAGTTCAGGCGTGGTAAATGCGGGGCCGGCCATGATGTGCGACTCCTCACTTACGGCCCGCGTCCAGCGCCGCCGCCCAGGGGGCGAGATGGCGATGCTCGCGCGGGGTGTCGGTCTGGTTCCGGGTCGGGCTGAAGAAAACGCCGGGCGCGTGCAAAAGCTTGCTGAACGGGAAGACGATCATCAGCGCGATCACCAGGGCGAAATGGATCAGCAGAAACGGGTCCGCCGGCAGCGGCTGCCAGTCGAAACGCATCAGGCCCAGCATGAACGCCTTGGCCGCGACGATGTCGGTGCGCGCGCCGTATTTGAGCGCGATCCCCGAAAGCGCGATGCCGAGCAAGAGCGCCAGCATCAGGTGGTCCGACGGGCTGGAAATATAACGAATGCGTTCGACCACGATTCGCCGCGCCCACAGGCCGGCGAGTCCCAAGACCATGGCGAAGGCGGCATAAAGACCGAAGGGCTGGATCAATCCGACCCAGGCCCAGACCGGTTCCTGGAAATAGCGGATGTGGCGCAGAACCACGAGCACCAGCGCGCCATGGAACAAGACCGCGAAAATCCAGATCCACTTGTTCGCCTTGAACAGGCTTTCGAACAAGCAAACCTCGCGCGCCAGGCGCAGGGCGACTCCGCCCGTCGTTATCGGCGCCGGCGTGGTCGGAATCTTGAGCGGGGCGGGCGTGCGCGCGTAAAGCCGGACGCGAAGCGCGAGTCCGAGCGCGAACACCGCGGTCGCCGCGTGGAACAGAAGAGCGTAAGTGATCGTCAACGCGCTCATGGCCTGCCCGCCTGAAAAAACCGCCTGGGAACGAAAACGGCCGGGGCGCCCTTTTTGAATCGGGCCCCCGGCCGTGACGCTATTCGATCAGACGCACCCGGTCGGCTTGGGCAAGCCGGCGATTTTGCACGCCTGCTTGGCGGGGCCGTAGGGGAACAGGTCGTAGAGGTACTTGTTGCTGCCCTTCTCCGGCCCGAACTTTTCCTTCATCGCCTTGGTCAGCACGCGGATCGCCGGGGCGATCTGGTACTCGCTGTAGTACTCGCGCAGGAAGTCGATCACCTGCCAGTGCTCTTCCGTCATGTCGACGCTTTCGGCCTGGGCGATCTGCGCCGCGATTTCCTTGGTCCACTGGTTCAAGTCCTTGAGGTAGCCTTCCTCGTCGCCCTCGATGACCTGACCGTTCACGTTGTAATCCATAATCCTGTCTCCTCTCGTCTTAAGCCGCTAAAGTTTCAAACGAACCCGCGCGGGCGCCGCGCCCGCCGGGGCCTTACAACCACGAATTGACCGTTCCCTTGTCCGCGGCGAGATCGACGAAGCCGCCGTAATCGACAACCTTGATGCCCGCGATCAGGCGGGTTTCTTCCAGTCCGCGCGCCTTCAGGTCGGGGCCCAGCGCGTAGATTTCGTGCGCCTTCAACGCGGCCTCGACCTTGGCGGTCTGGGCCGTGCCCTTGAGGGCGGCGTAGACGCCGTCCTCGATCAGCAGGATGGTGCTGCCCTTCTGCGCAAACCGCAGGCAGCTGTCCAGCGCGTTGCGTTCGAACGGCGATTTGTTGACGGTGTGCAACATGATGCTTTCCCCCTCGTCTTCAGCCGGTAATCAACACGTCTTGCTCGGCCATCAGCTTGCCGAGTTCGGCCGCCGGCATGACCTGAACCTTGACGGCGAAATCGTCGGGGGTGAGGCCGCGGGCCTCCATCGACTCCTTCTCGACGTAGAGCTTCTCGATGTCGTACCCGGCCAGCGCCCGGTACGTGTTCGAGAAATTCTTCATCCCGACCTCTTTCGTGTCGATGCCCTTCTTGATCTGGAACACGCCGTCGTCGAGGAAGGCGACCGAGGTGTCCTGCTCGAACGCGGCCGAAATCAGGACCGACTCGAGAATCTCGAGGGCATAGATGGTGCCGTAGGGCGCTCTGCGGTTCACGAACATGAACTTCTTGACGACGCCTTGGGTATCGAAAACGACTTCTTCGCTCATGGTCCGTTTCCTGTCAGTCGCCGAAGGTCAACATGCGGTCGGCGGCGATGCCGACCTCGCTCAACTGGCCGAGCCCCGAGATGCGGAAGCCCTCCGCCAGAACCTGATCCTTGATGCCGCGGCGCAAGGCGGCGGCGATGCAAACGACCAGATCGACGTTGTGCGCCTTGCCCAGCTCGCCCCACAGCTTGACGATGTTGCGGTCGTCGGACTGCGGCTCGGACAGCTTGTTGGCGTTGTTGACGCCGTCGTAATAGAAGAACACGCGCATCACTTGGTGTCCCTTGGCGATCGCGGCCTTCGCGAACTGATAGGCCGAATCGGACGCCTGGTGATTGAACGGTCCTTCGTTGACCAGAATGCCGAATTTCATCGAAGCATATCCCCCTTATTGCACGTCACGCCGATATGCCGCGACTTAGAAATGCACGTGGCTGGAAGAGTTCAAGCTCGCCCGGCCGCCGCGCCAATCGTCGATGTGATACTTGGTGAACGGCAGGTCGGTCAACTCGAAGAAGCGCGGCCAACCGATCCGGTCGATCCACTCGTTAATGCGATCCCACGGCTTGGCGTTTTCCTTGTAGGCGTAAAGGATCGTCTTGACGGTCTCGGCGACCTCGGGCCAGCGCGGCGGGTTGTTGGGCAGGCCGGAAACCACCAGCTTGTGGAACGCCGGGCGCGAGCGGGTGCTGGAATGCTTGCCGCCGACCCAGATCGCGAGCTTGGAG
>CAYIQU010000315.1:0-2958 GCA_964365645.1 uncultured Hyphomicrobiales bacterium
CTACAAGGACCTGGTCGAGATGTCGAGCGACTTCTCCTGGGAAACCGACACCGAGGGCCGCTTCGCGTTCGTCTCGCCCCGTGGCGCGCTCGGCTTTCGCGCCGACGAGCTGGTCGGCCGGACCGCCGTCGAGTTCGTCTCCAACCCCGAGGATTTCTCGCCGCTGCCGTTCGCCAGCGAGCGCGATCTCGACGGCGTCGAGCTGTGGATGCGCCGCCGCGACGGCGGATCGTCGTGCCTGCTTTTGGCCGCCCGGCCCTTGTTCGACGCCGGCGGCGGCTGGCGCGGGACCCGCGGCGTCTGCCGCGACATGACCGAGGAGCGCGAGCGCGAATCGGCGCTGTCGCGGGCCCGCCAACGCGAGCAGTTCCTGGGCTACATCATCAGCACCGTGCGCGACGAGGTCGATCCGTCCAACATGCTGGCGGCGGCGGCGACCGCGACGGGACGCGCGCTCGGCGCCATGGGCTGCCGCATTTATCGGCGCGGCGTCGACGGGCGGCTGAAGATCGGCGCCCACCACGGCGGCGACGCGCCCGAGGGCCTGGACGAGGCCGCGATGGCCTGCGCCGGCGACCGTGGCGTCGAAACCGTTCCGGTCGGCGCCGAGCTGGTCCTGATCGCGCCGACCCATTACCGGCATGCCTTGAACGGCGTGCTGGCCATGTGGCGGCCGGCGGCGCGCGGCGACTGGGACGACGACCACCGCCTTTTGCTGGGCGACGTCGCCAACCAGCTGGGCATCGCCAACGAGCAGCTCGCCAACCACGAACGGATCGTGACGCTGTCGCTGACCGACGGCATGACCGGGCTTTTGAACCGCCGCGCCTTCTTCGAGGAAGAGCTGCCCCGGCGCTTCATCCGCCTGCAGCGCAACAACCAGACCGCGGCCATGTTCTATCTCGACATGGACAACTTCAAGCGCGTCAACGACGTCCACGGCCACCAGGCCGGCGACGAGGCGATCATGGCGCTGCGCGACCTGATGCGCGAATATTCCCGCCCCGGCGACGAAATCGCCCGGCTGGGCGGCGACGAATTCGCCATGTGGCTGGACAACATTTCGCCCGAGGCGGCGACCAAGCGCGCCGAAACCCTGATCCAGGCGAGCGGGAAGTTGCGCCGTTTTTCCGGCGACGCGGAGCATCCGCTCGGCATTTCGGTCGGCGTCGCGCTCTACGATCCGGCCACCGGCGAGTCCCTGGAGCACTTGCTCGCCCGCTCCGACGAGGCCATGTACGCCATCAAGCGCGCCGGCAAGGGCGGCTTCCGCATCTCGCCGCCGCCCGACAAGACTTCGCCCGCCGCCGACGCTTCCCCCAAGACGACCTGAGTCCGTTGACGCCATGACGCCCACCCCGACCGCCCAGCCCCTCACCTACGAAGCCGCCCGCGCCTTGGCGGCCGATCCCGACACGCGCGTGCGCCTGACCCTGGCGCGGCGCACCGACCTGCCGCCCGAGATTCTCTATTTCCTGGCCGAGGACGGCGACGCCGAGGTCCGTCGCGCGGTCGCCGCCAACGCCGCCGCGCCCCATCACACCCACCTGATGCTGGCGCGTGACGGCGAAGTCGCGGTGCGCAGCGACCTGGCGATCAAGGTCTCCCGCCTGCTGCCGGGCCTGAGCCCGGCCGAGCACGACAAGGTCCGCCAGTCCGCGCACGAGACCCTGCGCACGCTGGCGCGCGACCAGATGACCGCGGTCCGCCAGATCCTGGCCGAGACCCTGAAGGACGTCGCCCACGCGCCCGCCGACGTCATCAAGACCCTGGCCGGCGACGCCGAAAGCGCGGTCGCCTCGCCGGTGCTCGAATTCTCGCCGGTGCTGTCCGACGACGATTTGATCGAGATCATCCGCAACGGCCCGGCGGCCGGCGGGCTGGGCGCCATCGCCCGGCGCCAGGCGGTCAGCGAGCAGGTCGCCGACGCGGTCGCGGCCACCGACGATTCGACGGCGGTCGCCGCGCTGCTCGGCAACCGCGGCGCGCAGATCCGCGAGGAAACGCTGGATCGCCTGATCGAGCAGTCGGCCACCAACATCCTGTGGCAGCCGCCGCTGGCGGCGAGGCCCAAGCTGTCCTCGGCCGCGGCCTCGAAGCTGGCCCTGGTGCTGGCCGACAACCTGCTCGAAAAGTTCAGCAAGCGCACCGACCTGGACGCCGCGACCCTGAACGCGGTCAAGGGCGCGGTTCACCTGCGCCTGGCCGGCGGCCCCGCCGCCGCCCCGGCGCGCAAGCCGATGACCTCGAGCGATCCCATGCGCGACGATCCGCCGATGGACATGATCCGGGAGATGCACGCCGGCGGCCGGCTCGACGCCGGCACGCTGACCCGGGCGCTGCAATCCAACGACTTGCTGTTCGCCGTCGGCGCCCTGGTGGTGCTGGCCGCAATCGACGTCGGCATCGTGCGCCGGATCGTCACGGAAAAGAACGCCAAGGCCATCGTCGCGCTGACCTGGAAGGCGGGCCTGCCCATGTCGGTGGCCCTGCTGATGCAGCAGAAACTCGCCCACCTCGCGCCCTCGGACCTGATCCGCCCGGTCCTGGGCGACGCCTTCCCCATGGGCGAGGACGAGATGGCCTGGCAGATCGAGTTCTACGTCAATCTCGCGGCCAAGAAAAAAGGCTAGGCTCGCGCACGCGGCCAAGAAAAAGAGACATCCGATTCATGTTGAGCAAGTTGTTCAAGGGCAAAGGCGGCAAGGACAAGGGCGGGAAAAAACCCAAGGCCGACCTGCCCGAAGACGTCAGCTACGAGCAGGCGCGCACGCTGGCCCGCCACGAGGACGTCAGCGTCCGCCTTGAGCTGGCCGCGCGGCCCGACATCAAGCCCGAGATTCTCTATTTCCTGGCCGAGGACCCGTCCCCGGACGTGCGCCGGGCGATCGCCGCCAACGCCGCCTCGCCCATGCACGCCGATTTGCTGCTCGCCCGCGACGCCGACGAATCCGTGCG
>CAYIQU010000316.1:0-2954 GCA_964365645.1 uncultured Hyphomicrobiales bacterium
GCCGGACGCATTGCCCGCCGTCACGGGGCCGGCCTTGGCGAACGCCGGGCGCAGCTTGGCGAGACTCTCCGCCGTGGTGCCGTGCTTGGGGTATTCGTCGTCGGCGACGACGACGTCGCCCTTGCGGCCCTTGATGGTGACGGGCGCGATTTCGTCCTTGAAGCGGCCGGCCTTTTGCGCGGCCTCGGCTTTTTGCTGCGAGGCGGCGGCGAAATTGTCCTGGTCCTCGCGGGTGATCTGCCAGCGGTTGGCGACGTTCTCGGCGGTGTTGCCCATGTGATAGCCGTTGAAGGCGTCCCACAGGCCGTCCTTGACCATGGTGTCGATCAATTCGGCCGGGCCCATTTTCGTGCCGTTGCGCAAATGGGTGCAGTGGGGCGCCTGGCTCATGCTTTCCTGGCCGCCGGCGACGACGATCTTGCAATCGCCGGTGGCGATCGCCTGGAAGCCGAGCGCGACCGTGCGCAGCCCCGAGCCGCACAACTGGTTGATGCCGTAGGCGGTCTTCTCGACCGGAATGCCGGCGGCGACGGCGGCCTGGCGCGCCGGGTTCTGGCCTTCGCCCGCCGACAGGATCTGGCCCATGATGACTTCGTCCACGTCGCCGGGTTGGATTTTGGCGCGCGCGAGGGCGGCGCCGATGGCGGCCTGGCCCAGCGCGTGGGCGGGCAGGGCGGCGAGCGCGCCGTTGAACGAGCCGATGGGGGTGCGGGCGGCGGCGGCGATGACGATGGCGGTCATGGGATGAACTCCTCCTTCAAAGGCAACGTCAACTGGGGCGACGGCGGGACCGGGCCGGGGCGACGCGGGCGCGGCGGACCCGCGCGCGCGGCTCCAGCCTTTCGACGCGGCGCTCGAGTTCGGCGACGCGGCGGGTCATCTGGTCGAGGCGCTGGGCGATCTCGCCGCCGGCGTCCTTGGCGCGGCCGCGCGCCTCGCCCTTGGGGGCGCCGGCGCCCGAACCCGGGCCTTGCGCGCGCTGCGCGGCCATCATTTGGGCGAAGGTGGTGGCGCCGGCGGTCATCAAATCGAACAGCCGGGCGATGCCCTCGGCCACCTGCGGGTCGCGGGTGAGGCCCGCCATGTGTTGCTGCCAGAACTCCATGTAGAGCCGGGCGAAGTCTTCGGGGTTGGGGGGATTGGGCGTATCGGTCATGGGTGCGTCGCGGTCGTTCGATCCGGTGAAGCGGTATGGTTAACGAAGGGCCTGGGGAAACGACAGGGTTTCCGGCCCCGTTCGAGAACTATAGCAGCCGATTTTCCCGCGTCATAACATTTCGTTGCATTGCAGCAACCGAGCCTTTTTACTGTGGGGGAAGAGGGGCCGGGCCTTTTGCCCGATCGCGCGAGGGCCCCCGAGCAGGACGGAGCAACGATGGCCGAAACCGCCGCCCAGCCGCCGAAAGACGAACCGCCGATCACGATCAAGAAATACGCCAACCGGCGGCTCTACAACACGGCGACCAGCACCTACGTCACGCTCGACCATCTCTCCCAGATGGTGAAGGCCGGCGCCGACTTCGTCGTCTACGACGCCAAGACCGGCGAGGACATCACCCGCCAGGTCCTGACCCACATCATCGTCGAGGAAGAAGGCAAGGGCGGCCAGAACCTGCTGCCGATCAGTTTCCTGCGCCACCTCATCAGCTTCTACGGCGATTCGCTCCAGGCGATCGTGCCGCGCTATCTCGACTACAGCATGCACACGTTCGCCCGCAACCAAGAGCAGATGCGGACCTACATGCGCGACGCCTTCAGCGGGCTGATGCCCTTCGGCCGGTTCGAGGAAATGGGCAAGCAGAACATGGTCCTGTTCGAGAACGCGATGAAGATGTTCACGCCCTTCTTCCCGGGCGAGGCCGGCGGTCGCGGCGGCCCGGCGGCGAAGGACGCGCCCGGCGCGTCCGCGCCCGCGCCTAAGGGCGGCGACGAGGAAATCAACGACCTGCGCGCCAAGCTCGACCAGATGCAGCGCCAGCTCGACCAGCTCAGCAGCGGGAAGAAAGAGTAAGCGTAGCGCGACAGAAGTCGCGCGAAGCAAACTAAGAACTCGCGGCACGACAAAAGTCGTGCGAAGCAATTAAATAAAATTCGTTTTTATTTTGCTTCGCGTCACTTCTGTGCCGCTACGCTACGGCAGTTCCCGCGCGACGCGGAAGCCGACGTTGTAGCTCTTGTCCTCGACCACCCATTTGACGCGATAGCTGTTGCGCGCCAATTTCCGGAAATAATACCACGACCCGCCGCGCACGACGCGGAACGCGCATTCGCCGGAAAGCCGGGGGCGCGCGTCGCGCGGCGCGCCCGCGTGATCGGCGTTCCAGCAATCCTCGGTCCATTCCCAGACGTTGCCGTTGAGATCGTGCAGGCCGAAGGCGTTGGGCGGGAACGAGCCGACCGGGGCGCTGCCCTTGGCGCTCCATTCCGTTTCGCAATCGCGGCAGTTGGCGCGGCCCGGCTCCATCGCGTCGCCCCAGGGATAGTCGGTGGTCGCGCCGGCCCGGGCGGCGTATTCCCATTCCGCTTCCGAGGGCAGGCGATAGGCGCGTCCGGTCTTTTTCGCCAGCCAGGCCGCGTATTTCTTGGCGGCGGTGAAATCGACGTTGATGACGGGCCGGCGCCCGCGCCCCCAGCCGTGATCGTCGAGGCCGCCGGCGCAGGCCTTGTCGCGCGCGCAGGCCTCCCATTCGTCGAAGGTGACTTCGAATTTGCCGACGGCGAAGGTCTTAAGAACCCGCACCGGGTGCGCGGGGCGTTCCTTCTCGTCGCCCCGGGCCGAGCCCATGATGAAAATGCCGGGCGGCAGGACGATCATCTCGGGGCACTCGGGGCAGTCGCGGAAAACGGTTCCCGCTTTCGCCGTGGCCGACGGCGCGGCGGGTCCCGCCTTCGGCGCCTCCGCTTGCGCCTCGGCCGCGACGGGGAGAACGGCCAGCACGCCGGCGACGAACAGG
>CAYIQU010000317.1:0-2948 GCA_964365645.1 uncultured Hyphomicrobiales bacterium
GAGAAGGACCCGCGCTCCTACGAGCACGTCGAGCCCGAGCGGGTCGGCAACCGCCGCCACGTCGTCGTTTCCGACCAGGCCGGGCGCGCCAACATCGTCGCGCGGTTCCGCGAGATCGGCCTCGACGTCGACGCCCGCAGCCCCAAGATCGCCAAGCTGCTCGACCTGGTGAAGGAGCGCGAGCACGACGGCTACGCCTACGACGGCGCGGAAGCGAGCTTCGAGCTGCTGGCGCGGCGCGCGCTGGAAGGGATTCCCGATTATTTCCGCCTGACCGGCTTCCGGGTCATCGACGAGCGGCGCTGGAACGCGCGCGGCGAGTTGGTGACGCTGTCGGAAGCGACCGTCAAGCTCGACGCCGCCGGCAAGCACCGCATGGCGGTGGCCGAGGGCAACGGCCCGGTCAACGCGCTGGACGGCGCGTTGCGCAAGGTGCTGCTGCCGATCTATCCGACGCTGGCCGACCTGAAGCTGGTCGATTTCAAGGTCCGGATTCTCAATTCCGGCGACGGCACCCGCGCGGTGACCCGGGTCATGATCGAATCCGCCGACGGCAAGGGCGAGCCGTGGGACACGGTCGGCGTTTCCGCCAACGTCATCGATGCGTCCTACAACGCGTTGTTCGACAGCATCGTCTACAAGCTGCTGCGCGACGGGGTTTCGCCGGCGGCCGATACGCCCGCCGAGTAAGGGCATGGCCGCTTCCGTCGCCGCTTCCGCCGCCCTGGCCCCCGTCGTCATCCTGGTCGAGCCGCAGATGGCCGAGAACATCGGCATGGTCGCGCGCGCCATGCTCAATTGCGGGCTGGACGAATTGCGCCTGGTCCGGCCCAAGCCCCGCTGGCCGCACCCGCGCGCCGTCGCCGCGGCCTCGGGCGCCGACCGGGTGCTGGACAAGGCGCGAATATTCGAGACCGTCGAGGCGGCGACCGCCGACTTGAATTTCGTCTTCGCCTCGACCGTGCGCCCGCGCGAAATGGTGATGCGGGTGGTGACGCCGGAACGCGCGGTCGCGGAAATGCGCGCCCATCTCGCCCGGGAATTGGGCCGGCCCGGCGTGTTGTTCGGCCGCGAGGCGACGGGGCTTGAGAACGAGGAGATCGTTCTCGCCGACGCGATCTTGACCGTGCCGACCAATCCGGCCTACGGCTCGCTCAATCTCGCCCAGGCGGTGTTCGCCGTGGCCCATGCCTGGTTCCGCTCGGGCCTCGAGGTCGAGCCGTCGCGGCTCAAGATGGGACCCCGCGCGCGGGCGGCGACCAAGGACGAATTGTACCGGCTGTTCGCGCACCTGGAGGGGGAGCTGGACGCGGGCGGGTTCTTGCGGATCAAGCACAAACGCCCCATCATGGTGCGCAATCTGCGCGCCATGTTGCAGCGTTCGGGGCTGACCGAACAGGAAGTGCGGACCCTGCGCGGCGTCGTGGTCGCGCTCGCCCGGGGCCGCGACGCGAACAAGGGCAAGAAAGTCGCCCAGAAAGAGAAGAGAGAGAAAGAGAAGAAAGAAAAATCATGACCGCCGCCTATCGCCACTACACCGCGGACGCATTGGAGCTCCAGTACAACGCCCGGCTGTCGATTCCCGACCATCCCTTGATATTCGCCCGCTGGGCGGCCTCCAGCGCCGAGGTCCGCAAGCACGCCTTCATGCGGCTCGACGTGCCCTACGGCGACGGCCCGAACGAAAAAATGGACATCTTCCTGCCGCCGCGCGTCGCCTCCCCGATGGCGATGTTCATCCACGGCGGCTATTGGCGCTCGCTCGACAAAAGCGATTTCAGCGACAAGGTCTCGGCCCTGACCGACGCCGGCGCGGCGGTGGCGGTGGTGAACTATTCTCTGTGCCCGGGCGCGAGCGTGGGCGCGATCGTCGACGAAATGCGCCGCGCCGTGATCTGGCTCTGGCGCAACGCCGGGAATTTCGGCGGCAACCGCTACGGTATCCAGTTGATCGGCCATTCCGCCGGCGCGCACCTGGCGGCGATGCTGCTGGCGACCCACTGGCAGGAACTCGCGTCCGACCTGCCGCGCTGCCCGATCCAGAGCGCGGTCGCCATCAGCGGCATTTTCGATCTCGACCCCCTGCTGCACATCCCCGTCAACCAGGACTTGAAACTGACGGCGGAAAGCGCGCGGCGGCTCAGCCCCTTCTACATGCGTCCCGTCTGCCGCGCGCCGCTGACGCTCGTCTGGGGCGCGCGGGAAAGCGACGAGTTCAAGCGCCAAAGCCGCGACTTCGGCGAACGCTGGCGCGACCTGGGCATTCAGGTGCGGACCCTCGAGATTCCCGACCGGCATCACCTGTCGGTGGTCGAAGACCTCGGCCAAGCCGGCAGCGACCTGGTCCAGGCGGCGGTCGACTTGCAAAAAATGGGGCGCTGAGGCGGCGTCAGATTCGCTCGGACAGCCAGATCGCGAGTTTCGCGCCGGCGCGGATCGCGGCGGTAAGTGGGCGATAGCCGGGCGCGTTTTCGGCGCCGTGCGCGAGGCCGGTGTCGCGGTGCTCGCATTCCTCGGCGCGGAAGCGGGCGAAGGCGCGGGACAGTTCCGGCTCGTCGGCGCCCAAATCCTCGACCTGGCGGCCGTAGTGGGCGTCGATGACTTCCTCGACGGCGACGGTGCAGGCCATCGCCGCTTCCGGCCCCAACAGCGCGGTGCCCGCGCCCAATGCGACGCCGGCGACGCGCCAGAACGGCAGCAGCGCGCTGGGGCGCGCGCCGCGCTCGACCATCAGCCGTTCGAAGGATTTGAGGTGCGCGCATTCCTGATCGGCCATGCGGCGGATCGTGGGGCCGACCGTGCTTCGCCCCAGCACCCGAAGCTGGCCTTCATAGATGCGCACCGCGCCGAATTCGCCCGCGTGATCGACGCGGATCATGCGCCGGACCAGTTCGGGCAGCGGCAAGTCGCCGGGCAGGCGCGGCCGAGGGGGGGGGGGGGGCCCCCCG
>CAYIQU010000318.1:0-2948 GCA_964365645.1 uncultured Hyphomicrobiales bacterium
CCGGCGACGAAGATGTCGCCCACTTTCAGCGTGCCCTTCTGCACCAGGACGGTGGCGACCGCGCCGCGGCCGCGTTCCATCTTCGCCTCGATCACCGCGCCTTGCGCGGCGCGATCGGGGTTGGCCTTGAGGTCGAGGATTTCGGCCTGCAGCAGGATCGCCTCTTCCAGCTTGTCCAGGTTATGGCCGGTCTTGGCCGAGACTTCGATGGCGAGCACGTCGCCGCCCAGTTCTTCCGTCACCAGTTCGTGCTGGAGCAGATCGGTGCGGATCCGCTGCGGATTGGCGCCGGGCTTGTCGATCTTGTTGATGGCCACCACGATCGGCACGCCGGCCGCGCGCGCGTGGTGAATGGCCTCGACCGTCTGCGGCATGATGCCGTCGTCGGCGGCGACCGTCAAAACGACGATGTCGGTGATCTTGGCGCCGCGGGCGCGCATCTCGGTGAAGGCGGCGTGGCCGGGCGTGTCGATGAAGGTGATCTTGCGCCCGGCGGCGTCGGTGACCTGATAGGCGCCGATGTGCTGGGTGATGCCGCCCGCTTCGTGGGCGGCGACGTCGGTCTTGCGGATCGCGTCCAAGAGCGACGTCTTGCCGTGATCGACGTGGCCCATGACGGTGACCACCGGCGGGCGCGACAGCAGATGCGTGTCCTCGTCCTCCTTGCCGGCCATGCCGATTTCGACGTCGGACTCGCTGACGCGCACCGGCTTGTGGCCGAATTCGGCCACCACCAACTCGGCGGTGTCGCCGTCGATGGATTCGGTAATGGTCGCCATCACGCCCATGTTCATCAAGGACTTGATGACCGCGGCGGCCCGTTCGGCCATGCGGTTGGCGAGTTCCTGAACGGTGATGGTCTCGGGGATGACGATGTTGCGGACGAACTTCTGCGGTTCGGCCAGGGCCATCTCGCGGGCTTTTTGCTTTTCGCGCGCGCGGCGATAGGAGGCCAAGCTGCGCATCCGTTCCTCGCCGTCGCCCAGGGCCTCGGCGATGGTGATCTTGCCCGCGCGACGGCGCGGCTCTTCGCGGCCGCGGGCCGGCACGGGACGTTTCGGCGCGGCGGGCGCGCCGGGACGGCGCGGCTTGTCGTCTTCGCCCTCGCCTTCCTCGGCGACGGCTTGCAGCTTGGCGACGGCGTGCGCCGCGGCGAGCTTGGCTTGTTCCTCGCGGCGGCGGGTTTCGGCTTCCTCGGCCTGGCGGCGGGCGGATTCTTCCTCGGAACTGGGCTTGGCGGCGGGCGCGTGTTCGGCTTGTTCGGCGGCCTCGGCGACTTCCTGGGCGCGGATCGCCTCGACCAGCGGCGCCTCGGCGGCGCGCTGCGCGGCGTCGACCAGGGCGCGGGCACGAGCGGCCTTTTCCCCGCTGGTCAGCGGCCCGTGCTGCGCGGCGGGCACATGCGCCGCCTCGAGGGCGAGCTGCTCGGCCGGAACCTCGGCGTCCGCTTTGACTTCCTGCAAGCGGCCGCTTTCGCCGGTGGCGTAGGTGCGCTTCTTGCGCACCTCGACCTGCACCAGCTTGGAACGGCCGTGCGAGAAGCTCTGGCGCACCTGTCCGGACTCGACGGTCTTTTTCAGCTCGAGCTTCTTCGGCCGCACAGGGTTGCTTTCGCCCAAGCCGAGCGGTTTCTTCTCCGTGTCGTCTTTTATATCGCTCATCGCTTCGTCGGTTCCGTTCATATGCCTGTCTTTTGCCGGCCCGTCTTTGTTTCGCGTCGTCGTTCGTTATAACTCACGCGGCTTTCGCCGCGGGATGGCGGAAGCGCCCGAGCCGGGCGGCATCCGCCCGGAAAGCGTCCGCGTGGCCGCCCGCCGTGATCAGCGCGTGCATCGTCCGCTCGCGGCCGAACACGGCGCCGATTTCGTCGGCGGTGAACAAGTCCACCACCGTCGCGCCCTCGGCAAGGCGCTCGATCTTTTCCCGCCCGGCCGGGCTCGTGTCCGCGGCCTCGATCAAGATGCCGCCCCGGCCCAAGCCGCGCGCCAGCGCGTCCGCGACCCGATCCGCGCCGGCCACCGCCTGGCCGGTCCGCCGGGCCAGCCCGATCCGATCGAGGCAGCGCCGGACCAGAAGCCGCTCGATCCGATCCGCGAGGTCGGGCGCGACCCAGGCCGGCTGGCGGGCGGCCCGGGCGAACAGGCGCCCAAGCGCGCCCGCGTCCGCCATCATAGCCCGTTCCGCCCGAAGCCAAAAACCCCGTCCGGGCAGGCGTTCGGCGATGTCGGGCACCGCCTCGCCGTCGGGCGAGAGAACGAAGCGCACCAGATCCGCCTTCGGCAGGTGTTCCCCGCTCGCCAAGCACCGCCGCAACGGTCCCGTCTCGGAGGCATCGTCCTCCGGGCGGTCGTCGAGCGCGGGCGGCTTCTTGCGGCTCATGGGGATCGGCTCCATGCGGCGTTTGTTTCCTTGCTCGGCCTTATTCGGCCTTATTCGGCCTTGGGCGTTTCGGCGCCCGCGGCCGGCGTCTCGTCGGCGAACCAGTGGGCGCGCGCGGCCATGATCATGGTGTTGGCCTTGTCCTCGGTCAGCGAGCCCTTGGGCACGATTTCCAGCAGCTCGTCGCCGGCGAGATCGGCGAAATCGTCGAGCGTCTTGATGCCCTTTTCGCCGACCGCCGCGAGCAGGGCCGGCGTCATGCCTTCCAGCGCCGCGATTTCGTCGGTGACGCCCAGCTCCTTGCGCTTCTTTTCCAGTTCCTCGTCGCGCTTGGTGATGAAATCGCGGGCGCGCTGGCGCAGTTCGTTGGCGACTTCCAGCTCGAAGCCCTCGATCTCGGCCAGGTCCTCGACCGGCACGAAGGCGACGTCCTCGAGCGTCTGAAAGCCTTCGGCGACCAGCAGGTGGGCGATGACTTCGTCGATGTCGAGAACGTCGATGAACAGCTTGGAGCGGGAGCGGACCTCCTCCTGGCGGCGTTCCGATTCCTCGGCCTCGGTCAGGATGTC
>CAYIQU010000319.1:0-2943 GCA_964365645.1 uncultured Hyphomicrobiales bacterium
GGCCACCGGGTCTACAAGAACTACGACCCGCGCGCCAAGGTGATGCAGAAAACCTGCCACGAGGTGCTGGGCGAACTCGGCATGAAGCACGAGCCGCTGTTGGAACTGGCGATGGAGCTGGAGCGGATCGCGCTGGAAGACGACTACTTCGTGCAGCGCAAGCTGTATCCCAACGTCGATTTCTATTCCGGCATCATCTTCCGCGCCATGGGCATTCCGACGGCGCTGTTCACCGCGCTCTTTGCCGTTGCCCGTACTGTAGGCTGGATCGCCCAGTGGAACGAGATGATCGAGGACCCGGCCCAGCGCATCGGCCGGCCCCGCCAGCTGTTCACCGGCGCCACCACGCGCGGCTACGTGCCGATGAACAAGCGGAAGTAATTTCTCGAAGCCGCTTCAACCGCATCGGAAAACGCCCCCCTCACCCTTCCCTCTCCCGCGATGGCGGGAGAGGGTGCCGAGCGCACGCGAGGCGGGTGAGGGCGCCAATTTCGGTCGGGGCAAAAATGTTTTTGTATTTCAAGAAAAAACGGCGCGGGATCATCCCCGCGCCGTTTTTTGGTTGCGGCTACTTCCGCTCGATGAGTTCGATCTTGTAGCCGTCGGGGTCTTCGATGAAGGCGATGACGGTGGCGCCGTGCTTCATCGGGCCGGGCGGGCGGGTGATCTTGGCGCCGGCGGTTTTCAGTTTCTCGCAGGTGGCGTAGATGTCGGCGACGCCCAGCGCCACGTGGCCGAAGCCGGTGCCGATCTGGTAGGGCTCCTTCTGGTCCCAATTGTGGGTCAGTTCGATGACGGCCGTTTCCTCCTCCGGCCCGAAGCCGACGAAGGCGAGCGTGAATTTTCCGTCGGGATAATCCTTCTGGCGCAACAGGCTCATGCCCAGAATGCCGACGTAGAAATCGAGGGAGCGCTTCAAGTCGAGCACTCGGATCATGGTGTGCAGCATCCGGGGTTTGGTCATGGCGATTGTCCTTTGTTTTGGCGGGCAAGCGTGTCCAGCACCGCGTCGGCGGCGTGGGCGGACGGAGTCCCCTCGCCCGGGCTTAAGGCGCGCATGGCCTCGGCGAACGCGGCGCGCTGCGTCTCGCCGGCGCGCGGGTCCTTGAACAGGGTCAGCACCGCGTCGGCCAGCGTCGCGCCGGTGCACTCGTCTTGCAGCAATTCGGGAACGACGGCGCGATCCAATACCAGGTTGACCAGGTTGACGAAGCGCACGCGGACCAGGCGGCGGGCCAACCAGGCGGTGACGGGGTTGACCCGGTAGGCGACGACGTGGGGCGTGCCCGCCAGCGCCAGTTCCAGCGACACGGTGCCGGATGCCGCCAGGGCGGCCTGGGCGGCGGCGAAGCCGTCGTGCTTTTCCCCTTCGGCCTCGATGACCAATGGATTGCCCGGCCAGGCGCGCGGCGCCGCGCGGATGTCGGCGGCGAGCGCGGGAATGGTCGGCACGACGACGCGCAGATCGGGGATTTGGGCCGCGATGCGGGCGAGCGCCTCGCCGAAGACGGGCAACAGCGCCCGGATTTCCGAGCGGCGGCTGCCCGGCAGGACGCACAGCACCGGCGCGCGGGGCGAAATGGCGTGCCGGTCGCGGAAGGCGGAGCCGTTGCCCTCGCCCGCGCCGCTTTCCAAGACGGAATGACCGACGAAGGCGGCTTTGAGGCCCTCGCGCTCGAAATAAGGCGGCTCGAAGGGCAACAGCGTCATCAGGCGCGCGTAAAGGCGGGCGACGGCGCGGGCGCGCTTGGGCCGCCACGCCCAGACCGTCGGCGCGACGTAATGGATCAGGGGGAACCCCTTCCCTTTCAAACGTTTTCTCAATCGGGCGGCGACGCGGAAATTGAAATCGGGCGAGTCGATGGTGACGACGGCGTCGGGGCAAAGGCGCTCGGCCCAGTCGGCGGTCTCGGCGATGCGGACCAGAATTGTGGGAAGCCGCGGCAGGACCTCGAACAAGCCCATGACCGCGATGTCGCTCATGGGGAATCGGCTGACGAGTCCCTGCGCCGCCATCTTGTCGCCGCCGACGCCGGCGAAGCGGATCTTGCCGCCTGTTTTCGTCTTCAGCGCCGCCATCAGGCGCGCGCCCAGCGCATCGCCCGACGGCTCGCCCGCGATCAGGACCACCAGCGGACCGTCCTCGGCCGGCGCCGCTGCTGGGGCGGCGGCTGGGCGTTCGTTGGCGGGCCGGGCGACGGCGATGCCGGCGACGAAAATGCCGGCGTCGTCGGCCGCGGCGGCCAGTTGGGCGGCATCCGCGATCAAGGCGCCGCCCGCCTCGATGACGACGCCGCGCAGGCCCGCGCGGGCCGCGGCGCGCACCGTTTCCGCGCCCACGGTGGGCAGATCGACGCGGGATTCCTGGCCGGGTTTGCGGACCTTGGCCAGCACGCCCCGGGGCGGCGACGGCGGAGCGTCCTCGGCCAGCCGGGCCAGCATCGCATCCGTGCCGTCGGTGTGTTCGAGGGCGACGACGTAGCCGTTGCGGGCGACGGCGGCCTGGCCGATGTCGCGGGCGCCCAAGTCGAGCGCGGCGGCGACGGCGGTGGCGATGTCGTCGCGATCCTCCGCCCCGGGGGCTTGGCGGCCGTAAGCGCCCTCGCGGGCGAGCAGGTCGGGCAGAACGCTTTCGACGGCGACGACGCGGAACCCCTCGTCGTGTTCCAGGGTTCGCACCAACGCCGAGAGAAGGCTGTCGTCGCCCAGTGCCGCCGTGCCGCTGCGGGCGAGGAACCAAGCCGCCCAGCCGTCGGGCCGCAAATCGGCGAGCGAGGGCCGCCGCACCGTGCCGACGAAGACGAGGTCTTGGCATTTTTCCGCGTGCAGGCGGGCAACGGCCTCGCCGGCGGCGCCGAGGCGAACCCAGGCGTGGGGAGTGTCCGGGGGCAGCGCCGGGTCGGCCTGGCCTTCGAGGGCGATGACGAAGAACGCGGCGTAGGT
>CAYIQU010000320.1:0-2934 GCA_964365645.1 uncultured Hyphomicrobiales bacterium
CGGCGACCGGCACGCCCGCGCCGGCGACGATGCGGGCGAGCGCCGCCATGTGATCTTTGTGCGCATGGACGCCGCCCGGCGACATCAGCCCCATCAGGTGACAGGTCCCGCCGCTTTCTTTCAGCGCGGCGATGAAATCGCCCAAGCGCGGGTTCCGGGCAAGCGAGCCGTCCTTGACGGCGGCGTCGATGCGCGGCAGGTCCTGCATCACGACGCGGCCCGCGCCCAGGTTCATGTGCCCGACCTCGGAATTGCCCATCTGGCCCTCGGGCAGGCCGACCTCGTGGGCGGAAGCATCGAGGGTCGCGTGCGGCAACGCGCTCCTGTAGCGGTCCCAGTTGGGCGTCCGGGCCAGCGCAATGGCGTTGTCGGCGGCGGGCGCGCGTTCGCCCCAGCCGTCGAGAACGCACAAAACGACGGGACGGGGGAAGGGTCTACGATATTCGTTCATGGCGCCAAATATATCGTTCCCCGTCCTTAGCGCGAGACCTGGATACGTGGTTGATTAGTCTGGGTGATTTAGTTTTTTCCGTGCGGGGTCGTTTTCCTTGAATTTAAAGCCCGCCAAAATTTCGCAAACCGGATTGCTATAAACTAAACAGAAACAATCAATTGATAATAAACGATTATTTATAAATAACATTTATTATATGTTATTGTTATTTATTTAACATATAAATTTGATTGTTTTTTGTATTTTACACCGTATAAACGACAAAGGATCGAAGGACCGATATGGAAATAGTTTTATGAACATCGCTTCCCCCCTTGCTTCGCGCGCGGCGGATTTTAAGCCCGAATCCGCCGCCCCCGCCGTAGCCACACGGATCGATCCGTTCGCCCCCCCGACGGTAGAGAACCCGAAACCCCTGGTGCGGATTTCCGATCTCGCCGAGTTCCGCCGCGGTTTCGTCAAATACAGCAACGGAACGTGGAGCGTGGAACGCTGGATAACGTTTCGTCTCCGCTTCGGCGTCTATGCCCAACGCCAAGAAGGCCAGCACATGCTCCGAATTAAAATTCCGGGTGGGCGGCTGAACTTCGCCCAAGCGCGCGCGCTGGCCGCCGCCAACCGGACCCATGCCGGATCGGATATCCACTTCACCACCCGTCAAGCCGCCCAACTCTATTTCCTGCCTTTCGAGAGACTGCCGGGGATATTGGCCGATTTAGCCGACGGCGGACTCACGACCCGCGAGGCGGCGGGCAATACCTTCCGTAACGTGACAAGCTGCGGCTTCGCTGGCATCTGCCCGCGCGAGATCGTTGACGCTGGCGCCGTCGCTGAACGCCTGGCCACCACTTGGCTGCGCGATCCCCTCGTCCAGCATATGCCGCGCAAGTTCAAGACAACGGTTTCCGGCTGCGCGGCCGATTGCGGCGCGAGCGCTTTCGACGACCTCGGTCTTGTTGCCGTGGAACGGGACGGCCGCGCGGGATTCCGCGTACTTGCCGGCGGCGGACTGGGCGCACAACCGCACCCCGGTATCGTCATTCTTGATTTCATCGAGGAGAGCGATGTTTCGGCGATGCAAGAGGCCCTTGCGCGACTGCACCAGCGTCATTCGAACCGCAAGAAAAAGATGGCTTCCCGGATCAAGTTCCTGGTCGAGCGTTTCGGCGCCGAGGATTTCGCCGCCCGTGTCCGCGCGGAATTCGAGGCGGTGCGGACGCTCCCGCGCCGGCCCTCGCAGCCGCTCCACTGGCGCGTGCCGACCTCTACCGCCGTTCCCGATTCCGGCGACGGTCGCTGGGTCCAACCCGACGGCGCCATCACGGTGGTTGTGCGGTTGCCGCTCGGCATGATCGATTCCAACCGGTTGGCCGCGCTCGCCGCGCTGGCCGAAGCAACCGGCGCCCGCGAATTCCGCGCCATGCGCGACCAGAATATTCTGATCGTCGGCATTCCCGCCGGGACAGAAAACGATTTTGTCGCGGCGGCGCGCGCACTTCGGCTGGAGGTCGCCACGCAAACCCACGGCATCGAGGATCTCGTTGCTTGCCCCGGCACCAGCACGTGCCCCATCGGCATCACCAATTCCAATGGACTGGCCGAATCCTTGCGGGCCGACACCGGCTCCTTCGCTCACTTGCCGGCGGCACGCGTGCGGATATCAGGCTGCCCGAACAGTTGCGGCCAACATCATCTTGGCGATTTCGGCCTGCATGGCTTGTCGAAAAAGATCGACGGGCGCGCCGCGCCTCATTATCAGATCCATCTCGGCGGTGATCCGACCGATGCCAACGGTATTGCTCTTGAAGGCCCGATCGTATTGGCGCATCAAGCCAAGGGCGCGCTCAAGCTGCTGACGGAGGCCTTCCATGCCGGCCGCCAATCGAATGAATCCGTCCGCGCTTGGGCTGAACGCCTGGGCGAGAGTGGCGTTGAGGCTTTGCTCGCTCCATTGCGCGCAACGCCGATGCCTCCGGATGTCCATACCGATATCGGCGACGATCTGCCTTTCCAGCCGCCGCGTTCGACGATGGCCGAGTGCGCCGCCGCCGCCACCGCCGCCGAGCATCTTGCTGATCTGGCGGAAACGGCGCGACGCGACGTCGCCCGCTGGAACGTTGTCGGCGACACCGATCAAGCTCGCGCCGCCGCGCGCGAATCGGTCACTCGGGCCGGCCGCCGGTTGCTCGCCACGGATGGCATCGAGGCCGAACGTCTGGCCGATGATGATGTCGCCATCGAAATCAGGGCGCGCCATCCCGATCTCGCCCCTCTCCTTGAGGCGATGACCGCCGTAGCCGCGCATGGCAGGATTGAAGCTTTCGACGGCATCTTGGCGGTGTGGGCCGGAGAAGTTGATCGCCGAGTCGAAGCCAGACTCGCCGCCGCCTTGGCAAAACCGATGTGAACGGAAAATGCCGGATCACTGTCCCCAGCGGCTTGGAAATGGACAGCGATTTATTCCTGTATATGGGAATTAG
>CAYIQU010000321.1:0-2933 GCA_964365645.1 uncultured Hyphomicrobiales bacterium
CGCCTTCGCCGTTTGGAGCGGGGAAGAACGCGAACGCGACGGCCTCAAGCGTCTGTCCGCTTGGCAGGCCCTGAGGTTCGAAAAGGGGAAGAGAAACCGGGCCTACGCGGAACAACTCGCGGAACCGGTCATAACCGGGGACGCCGGCAACGGCAGGCGCCTTATGGGGGAAAGCGGCTGCGTCGGTTGCCATGCCTTTCCGGGAAATCCGGATCGGCCTTCCGCCGGACCCAACCTCGCGTATGCGGGCGCCATCCATTCCGCCCGCTACCTGGCGGAATCGATCAGGGAACCTTCCCGGATGGTCGTTCCCGGCAAGGGCTATGCCACCGTCGAGGACGGCAAGCGGCTTTCCCTGATGCCGCCGTTCGCCGGGACGGAGCGCGAACTATGGGATATGGTCGCCTACCTGAAGACACTGCGTTGAGCAAAGCCGGACGAGTAAAGGACGTTCCGATGCCGAACTTGGCGGAATTGCCCGCGGTGCACGAAATCCTGGCGCACCCTCGACTCGCGGCGCTGGCCGCCGAGGCGGACCATGCTTTGCTCGTCGCGGAGATCCAGGCGTGCTTGGCGCGGCACCGTGCCCTGCTGCGCGCGGGCCGGCGCAAGTCGACGCCCAGCGCGGACGACGTGGCGGTGGAAGTGGCGGCGGCGGAAGCCGCCTGGAAGGCGCCGAGCCTTCGGCCGGTGATCAACCTGTCCGGAACGCTGCTGCATACCAATCTCGGCCGCGCGCCGTTGTCGGCCGAGGCGGTCGAGGCGATGACGCGCGCCGCCGGCACGGTCAACCTCGAGTACGACCTCGAGACCGGCAAACGCGGCGACCGCGACGACCATGTCGAAGGATTGCTCCGCCGGCTTACGGGCGCCGAGGCCGCGACCGTGGTCAACAACAACGCCGCCGCCGTGTATCTCGCGCTCAACACTCTCGCCAACAGGGGGCGGGTTGTGGTGAGCCGCGGCGAGCTGGTGGAAATCGGCGCGAGTTTCCGCATCCCCGACATCATCCGCGCCAGCGGCTGCCGGCTGATGGAGGTGGGAACCACCAACCGCACCCATCTTTCCGACTACGCAAAGGCGCTCGACGAAGGCGGCCGGCTGCTGCTCAAGGTCCATACCAGCAACTACCGCGTCGTCGGTTTCGCCAGCGAAGTGCCGCTCGCGGAGCTTGTGAAACTCGGCAAGGTCCTGGACGTTCCGGTCGTGGCGGATCTCGGCAGCGGCGCATTGGTGGACATGCGCCGCTACGGCGTGGCCGGCGAACCCACGGTCCAAGAAGCGGTGCAAGCCGGGGCCGATCTCGTGACCTTCAGCGGCGATAAGCTGCTCGGCGGACCTCAGGCCGGCGTCATCGTCGGGCGCGCGGAGCACCTGAAGCGCGTCAAGCGCAATCCAATGAAGCGCGCGTTGCGTTGCGACAAGCTCAGGCTCGCCGCGCTCGGGGCGACGCTTCGAGCCTATCTTTCGCCACGAACACTGGACGAGGCTCTTCCGGCGTATCGCATGATGGCTCGCCCTCTCGCGGAGATAGAAGCCCTGGCCGAGACGATGCGTCCGCACCTCGAGCGTTGGGCGGGGGATCGCGCGCATGTGGAGGCCCTGGCGGGGCAATCGCAGATCGGCAGCGGCGCGGCGCCGGATACCGCGATTCCGACCGTTGTGCTGGCGCTGACGCCCCGGCGGGGCACGGCGGCGCAACTCGCGGCGGCGCTACGGACGCTTGCCCCGCCCGTTGTCGGCCGCTTGCACGAAGGCAAGCTTTTTCTCGACATGCGCCCGTTGCTCGATCCCGAGCCGCTGATCGCGGCCCTGAACGACGCGGGAGCCGGCCCATGATCGTCGGCACCGCCGGTCACATCGACCACGGCAAGACCGCCTTGGTGCGGCGGCTGACCGGCATCGACACCGACCGGCTGCCGGAAGAAAAACGCCGCGGCATGACCATCGAGCTCGGCTTTGCCCATTTGGAGTTGGAAGGGATCGGCCAAGTGGGAGCGGTCGACGTTCCGGGCCACGAGCGCTTCGTCCGCAACATGGTGGCGGGCGCAACGGGCGTCGATCTGGTTTTGCTGGTGGTCGCCGCGGACGACGGCGTCATGCCCCAGACCCTCGAGCATCTCGACATTGTCTCTCTGCTCAACATCCCGCGAGCGGTGGTGGCGCTCAACAAGATCGACCTAGTGGACGCGGCGCGCCTCCGCGCGGTGGAGGGTGACATCCGGACGGTGCTCGCGGGCACGGCTTTTTCCGATTCGCCGATCATTCCCGTCTCGGCGCAGACCGGCGAAGGCATGGATGGCCTGCGCGGCGCCCTGGCCCGAGCCCTGCGCGATATCCGGGCACGCAAGACGGATGGCTATTTCCGCCTGCCGATCGATCGCGCGTTCGTCATGCCGGGATTCGGGCCGGTGACGACCGGGACCGTCGCTTCGGGCGAGGTGCGCAAGGAAGCCCGCGTACGGCTGCTCCCGGGCGGCAAGGAAGCCCGCGTGCGCGGCATCCAGATGCACGGCCGTCCGGCGGATGTCGCGAGCGCGGGGAGCCGCTGCGCGCTGAACCTATCGGGCATCGGGATCGAGGCGCTGGCGCGGGGCATGGTGGCGGCGGACCCCCGGCTCGAGCGGATGGCTCATACGCTCGACGTCTGGCTTACGGTCGCGTCGCATGCGCAGGCGTCGCCGAAAAGCCGCCGGCGCGTGCGCGTTCACGCGGGCACGGCCGAAGGCTTCGCGCGGCTCATGTGGCTCGTGGATCGAATCCCCGGACCTGGAGAGGGAGCCTTCGCGCAGATCCGCCTTGAGGACCCTCGGCCGTTTCTCTACGGCGACCGTTTCGTCATGCGCAGCGAGGAAGCGCTCCACACCCTTGCGGGTGGGATCGTGCTCGATCCCTTCGCCGCGCGCCGGGCGGCGCGCGCGGCTTCGCGCCTT
>CAYIQU010000322.1:0-2932 GCA_964365645.1 uncultured Hyphomicrobiales bacterium
CGTTCGCCCGCGTGCGGAGGCTTTATTTCGGCGCCTACGACCCCAAGGGCGGCGGCGTCGAGCACGGCCCACGCATCTTCGAGCAACCGACCTGCCACCACCGGCCCGAGGTCGTCGGCGGCCTCGCCGAAACCGAGGCGGGGGATTTGCTGAAGGCGTTTTTCAAGGAACGGCGTTGACGCCGTTCACACCGGCCGCGCCAGCGGTAAATTCAAGATCAGGTTCTGCGGCTTGAAGCGCACTTTATTTTCGGCCGTCATGGCCAGCCCGAGATAGACCGGCCGCCCGGCGATATCGCCGCGCATGATGCCTGCATTGACGAAATCGAGCCGGAACAATGCCAGCAGGCGCTTCAGTCGGTCTTCGTCCACGTCCTGCCCGCGATAGAGATCGTTCAGGATGACGTTCGATTCGGCGTCCAGGCCGACGTGCCACACCCAACGCTCGTCGCGGATTTTCTGCACCGGCTGGATGCGCACCTCGGCGTCCAGCAGGCGCGCGACCCAGCCTTCGAGCACGCGGGCGAAGGCGTCCTGCCCGGCGCGGGCGAACGTGAGGTCGAAAACCATGTCGTGCGCGTCCGATCGCGCCCAATAGCCGGCGGCGTTGTCCGGCGTCAAGACGTCGAGCGTCACCTGACGCAGGGGCGCGCCGCCCTCGACCAGCAGCCGACCGAGATCGCCTAGCCCGCGCGTCCGCCCGAGCCGTTCGACGGTTTCGGCGTCGCCCAGCAGCACCGCGCCATCCGGAACGGTCGCGGTCTGTTCGCGGAAGAAAAGCTCGCCCGCCCGCGCGCGGAAGGGATCGTCGGTTCCGTCGAGGACGGCGCGCACGATGACCTGGGCCAGCCGATGCACGAACAAGGGCGGCACCGGCACGCGTTCTTGGTGAAAGAAACCGAGATAGCACGCCTCCACCGTTCCCGCCGCGATCAGGCGGCGGAAGAAATCGGCCAGCACGCCCCAGTTGGCCCGCGAGTCGGGGTCGCGAAGGGGCGCGATCCGGTCCTCGCTCAAGGGGCGGAACGGATCGGCGAGCGCTTCGGCATGAAGCGCGCGCTCGGCCGCGCAGGCGTCCTCGGGCGGCACCAGTTCGGGCCGCGCCAGCCAGGCGCGCAGATAATCGGCGGTAACGGTCAGCCGGCCACGTGTGTCTTGCGCGTCGTGCGAAGGCACGCCTGACGGCATGACGCGCGCGCAAGACCGCGGCTCCCGCCCCAGCCGGGAGAAATCCGAGCCGGGCCAGAAATCGGGCCGGGATGCGGGCATCGGGCGGGTTCTTACGTGTTGTGTCCGCTGATGTCGGCGTGCAGCGGCTTGGTTTCCTCGAAGCGGCGTTTCTGCTCCGGGGTCGCTTCCTTTTGGTATTTCGCCTGCCACTCCTTGTAAGGCATTCCGTAGACGCGCTCGCGCGCCTCGGGGTCCATCAGCGGCACCCCGCGTTCCTTGGCCGCGGCGAGATACCATTTGGCGAGACAGTTGCGGCAGAACCCGGCCAGGTTCATCAGATCGATGTTCTGGACGTCGGTGCGCTTTTGCAAGTGCTTGACCAGGCCGCGAAAGGCGGCGGCTTCCAGTTCAAGACGGGTTTGATCGTCCATGACGGGACTCCTTCGTGATTCCGAACCTGAATATGGGAATGGGGCGCCCGCCGCTCAAGCGGTGCGGGAAATGGCCCGCCAGCCGATGTCGCGCCGGCAGAAGCCGTCCGGCCAACGGACGCGGTCGACCGCCGCGTAGGCGTTCTTCTGGGCCTCGGCGACGGTCCTTCCCAGCGCGGTGACGCCCAGTACTCGCCCGCCCGCGGCGACCAGCGCGCCGTTGTCGCGGCGGGTGCCGGCGTGGAAAACGGTGACGCCGGGAATATTCCCCGCCACGTCCAATCCGGCGATCGCGGTGCCTTTTTCGTACGCGCCGGGATAGCCCTTGGCCGCCATCACCACCGCCAGCGCCGCCTCATCGCGCCACTTCACTCTCAGGGAGCTCAATGTGCCGGTAGCGCAGGCGTACAGCGCCTCCAGGACGTCGGACGCGATTCGCGCCATCAGGACCTGGCATTCCGGATCGCCGAAGCGGGCGTTGTATTCCAGAACCTTGACGCCGTCCTTGGTCATCATCAACCCGGCGAACAGCACGCCGCGAAACGGCCGGCCGTCCGCGACCAGCCCACGGGCCATCGGCCGGATGCAGGTGTCCATGATCTGGGCCTCGAGCGCGGGCGTAATCAGCGGCGTCGGCGAATAGGCGCCCATGCCGCCGGTGTTGGGTCCCTTGTCGCCGTCGTCGCGGGCCTTGTGGTCCTGGCAGGTGCCGAAAGGAATCGCCGTTTCGCCGTTCACCAAGGCGAAGAAGCTGACTTCCTCGCCTTCCAGGCATTGCTCGATCACCACCTGATCGCCCGAGGCGCCGAAGGCCTGTTCGGTCATCATGTGGTCGATGGCGGCGTAGGCTTCGTTGACGTTGTGGCAGACGGTGACGCCCTTGCCCGCCGCCAGCCCGTCGGCCTTGACGACGATGGGCGCGCCGTGGGCGCGGATGTATTCCTTGGCGGCGTCGGGTTCGTCGAAGCGGGCGTAATCGGCGGTCGGCACGTGGTGCTTGGCGCAGAGGTCCTTCATCAGGGTCTTCGATCCCTCGATCGCGGCCGCCGCCGCCGAGGGTCCGAAAACGGCGATCCCGGCCTCGGCCAGCTGGTCGGCAAGCCCGGCGACCAGAGGCCCCTCGGGTCCGACGACGACGAAATCCACGGCGCGCTCGCGGGCAAGTCCGACGATGCCGTCCAGGTCATCGGTGGGAATGTCGACGCACTCGGCGACGTCGGCGATGCCGGCGTTCCCGGGCGCGCAGTAAAGCTTGGCGCAGCGGGGGGATTGGGCGATTGCCCAGCACAGCGCGTGTTCGCGCCCGCCCGATCCGACCACCAGAACCCTCAT
>CAYIQU010000323.1:0-2930 GCA_964365645.1 uncultured Hyphomicrobiales bacterium
TGGGAGGTGTTCACGAATCATGCCCGTACTAATATCAAGGAAAAATCCGTTTATCGGGATGAAGAGCGTAGATTGGGACAACACTAGAATGGAATCGCCGTTCCGGGAGAAAGTGGGCGTGTTCTCCGAAAACGAAAAGTCGATTTCCCAATCTTTACCGAAGGCCAAGCAACAACGTGAGCGATCCAATGGAAAATCCGCAGCTCCTAAGAAAAATGGAGTGACGGAGCAGTTCGGATCAGGTGTTAAGACAACTAAATACGACGCTGGATCAACTGCTCCGGTCGCAAGGAGGTCTCCTCTGATCGCAAAGAAATTCTTGCCGGAACTTGGGAGCCTTCCCAAAATTAGTGATCCGGCTGGAGTCGTAAAACAATCGCTGACAATTTTTGTTTTATAAGGCAAGGCGGTCATGGGTGCGGTTCCTATTCGTTATGGGAAAATTCAACAGCAATCTAAATATAGCTCATGCGACGTAAAGTTGTCGATCGCTTCTCAATTGCAACTTGATCGGCCGGCGTGTGACCCGCCCTCACCTTCCCGCCGCTGGCGCGGCGGGCCCCTTCCTCTCCCGCTTGCGCGGGCGAGGGGCTTAAATCCGGCCCGGTTGGCTGCCTCGCGGGAAAAGGCTAGACTTCGCTCCCACCCTCGAAACCCTTTCCTCCGGAATTTTCCCCGTTGCGCCAAGTCCTCTACATCATCGGAATGCTGCTGCTGGTCGTCGCGGCGGCGATGCTGCTGCCCGCCGCCGCCGATTGGGTCGTCGATCATCCCGACTGGCAGGCCTTCGTCATGTCCGCCGCCGTGACCGCCTTCGCCGGCGGGGCGCTGATGCTCGCCAATCGAACGCCGACCATAACCCTGGACCGCAAGCGAAGCTTCCTGCTGACCGCGCTCAGCTGGATCATGCTGTGCGCCTTCGCCGCGCTGCCGTTGACGCTTTCGGAATATCGGCTGCCGTGGGCCGATGCCTACTTCGAGGCCATGTCCGGGCTGACCACCACCGGCTCGACGGTGCTGATCCATCTCGATTCGGCGCCGCCCGGCGTTTTGCTGTGGCGCGGCATCCTGCAATTCCTGGGCGGCATCGGCATCGTGGTCATGGCGATCGCGCTGCTGCCGTTCCTCAGGGTCGGCGGGATGCAGCTGTTCAAGACCGAAAGCTCGGACATTTCCGAAAAGCTGCTGCCGCAGATCAAGCAGATCGCGGCGGGCATCTTCATCGCCTACGTGATCCTGAACCTGCTCTGCGCCGTCGCGTTCTGGCTCGCCGGCATGACCGGGTTCGAGGCGGCGATCCACGCCATGGCCGCGGTCTCGACGGGCGGCTTTTCCACCTCCGACGATTCCATCGGCCACTTCAAAAGCCCGGCGATCGAATGGATCGGCGCGCTGTTCATGTTCCTGGGCGGGCTGCCGTTCATTCTCTACATACGGACCGCCATGGGGCACCGGGGCGCGCTGGCGCGGGACCCGCAGGTTCGGATGATCGCGGTCCTGGTTCTGGCGGCGAGCGTCGCCGTTGCCGGTTGGCTCGTCCAATACCGCGATATTCCGGCGGCGGACGCGTTCCGGCTGGCGCTCTTTCACGTGGTCTCGATCGCCACCACCACCGGCTTCGTCGCCGCCGATTACATGGTCTGGGGCGCGTTCCCGATCGCGGCGTTCTTTTTTCTGACCTTCGTCGGCGGCTGCACCGGCTCGACCGCCGGCGGGATCAAGATTTTCCGTTTCGAGGTGTTGGCGATCGCGATCCGGGTACACGCCTGGCGGCTGATCGCGCCGCACAGCATCCGGCCCGCCTTCTACGGCGAACGCCAACTGACCAACGAGCTGTTCACGTCCGTGCTGCTGTTCATGGGCGCCTACGTGGGCACGGTGGCGGTGGCGGCGCTGCTGCTGTCGGCGTTTGGGCTCGATTTGGTGACGGCGTTGTCGGGCGCGGCGACGGCGGTCGGCAACGTCGGTCCCGGCTTGGGCCACATCATCGGCCCGGCGGGAACGTTCACGACGCTTCCGCCGCCGGCCAAGTGGGTGTTGTCGGCGGCGATGCTGCTCGGCCGGCTGGAATTGTTCACCGTGCTGGTTTTGCTGAGCCGCGCCTTCTGGCGGGCTTAAGCAGCGGAGCGAATCGCGGCGGCGCGAACCTTGTCGTCCACCTGGGACTCGAACTGGCGGAAGTTGGCCTCGAACCGGCCGCGAATGTCGCGGGCCCGCGCGTCGTAGGCCCCGCCGTCCTTCCAGGTGGCGCGCGGGTTCAACACCTCGGTCGGCACGCCGGGGCAGTTCTCCGGCACCAGCACGCCGAAGTTGGGATCGGGGCGGAAGGCGACGCCGTCGAGCGTGCCTTCGAGCGCGGCGTTGAGCAGGGCGCGGGTGTGCGCGATCTTCATGCGGGTTCCCTCGCCGAAGCCGCCGCCGCTCCAGCCGGTGTTCACCAGCCAGCAGCGGGCGCCGTGGCGGGCCATCTTCTCGCCCAGCAGTTTCGCGTAGACGGCGGGATGGCGCGGCATGAACGGCGCGCCGAAGCAGGTGGAAAACGTCGCCGTCGGTTCCTTCAGCCCCTTTTCCGTGCCCGCGACCTTGGCGGTGTAGCCCGACAGGAAATGGTACATGGCCTGTTCCGGGGTCAAGCGGCTGAGCGGCGGCATGACGCCGAAGGCGTCGCAGGTCAGCATGACGATGTTGTGCGGGTGTCCCGCCATGCCGGTCGACGAGGCGTTGGGAATCTGCGTCAGCGGGTAGGATGAACGGGTGTTTTCCGTCAGCCGCGCGTCGTCGAGATCGAGCGCGCGGGTGTCCATGTCCATGACCACGTTTTCCAGGATGCTGCCGAAGGCCCGCGTGGTCGCGTGAATCTCCGGCTCCGCCGCGCGGCTCAGCTTGATGACCTTGGCGTAGCAGCCGCCCTCGAAGTTAAAGACGCCGTC
>CAYIQU010000324.1:0-2877 GCA_964365645.1 uncultured Hyphomicrobiales bacterium
CCTCGACGGCGGCGATCATGCTCGCCGCCTTCCAGCAATACGGCATCAATCCGGGGCCGCTGCTGTTCGAGAACAACGCCGGCCTGGTCTGGGGCCTGATCGCCAGCCTGTTGATCGGCAACGCGATGCTGCTGGTTCTCAACCTGCCGCTGGTGGGGATGTGGGTGCGGCTGTTGTATATCCCCAAGCCCTGGCTTTACGGCGGAATCATCTTGTTCGCGGTGCTCGGTGTCTACGGCATCAACCGATCCGTGATCGACGTCCTGATCCTGATCGCGGTGGGGATTCTGGGGTTCGTGCTGCGCCGCCTCGACTATCCGCTGGCGCCGGTGGTGGTGGGCTTGATCCTGGGGCCCATGGCCGAGGTTCAATTCCGTCGGGCGTTGCAGATCGCCCAAGGCGATGCCTGGGTGTTCCTGCAAAAGCCGATCTCGGCGGCGTTGCTGGCGCTGGCGCTGGCCGCCCTGGTCGGCCCGACTATCGTGAAGGGTCTTTCGAGGGGCAGGAAAGGCCCTGCAACCGTACGTAAGTGAAATCCTAATTTATTGATCCCCTCGGATATGATGCGAGAGGGTTGATTTGACCTCGATCAAAGTTGATTCAGGCGGGATATGCGTAAATCAGCATCGGTGAATTGATGCGATGCACAAACCCTGTTTCGGGGCGTGCGGGGCAGGAGCGAGCCTTGAATAGTCCTGTCGGAGAAGCGAGGGGGAAACACGGGGCGGCGGCGGGCGCGAGAGCGTCTGGCCAAGCCGGGTCCCGTTCCGTGTCGCGTCTCGATTTTTTGCGCGGCGGCCTCAAGGGGCGGGCTTATCCCGTCCGACCACCGGGCGCGATCCAGGAATCCTTGTTCGTGGAGGAATGCACCCGCTGTGATGTGTGCATCAAGGCGTGTCCGCAACGGATACTTGAGAGAAGCCGGGGCGGCTTTCCTAAAGTGGATTTCGCGCGCGGCGGCTGCACGTTTTGCGGGGTCTGCGCCGACGTTTGCGTCCCCCGCGCCCTGGTCCGCCCATCCGAGGGCGCCCGTCCATGGCCGCTGGCGCCGGCCTTTGCCGAGACCTGCCTTGCCGAACGAGGGGTCGAGTGCCGGGTGTGCGGCGAGAGGTGCGAGACCCGCGCCATCCGGTTTCGCCCGCGGCCTCGCGCGGTGGCCACGCCCGCCCTCGATGCCGCCCGTTGCTCGGGCTGCGGCGCTTGCGTCGCCGCCTGTCCGGTCCTTGCCATTTCCATGATTCTCCCGGAGGTTCCCGCGTGAACAATCCCGTCAACATCTCCGGTATCCTTGTTCATGCTCGGCCCGAACGCGCCGAGGAAGTCGCCGCGACGTTGCGCGCCCTGCCCGGCGTCGAGGTGCGCGCTGTCCTCGATCACGGCCGGATCGTCGTCGTCGCCGAAGAAGAAGTCGGCCGCGTCGGGGATATCCTGATGGCCGCCAGCCTCTGTTCCGGCGTCATTACAGCGGCTCTCGTTTACCAGCACGAGGTCGCCGATCCCGACGAAACCATAACCGTCGATTCGTCCACGCCGCCGTCGGCGCCGGACACGTTTTGCACGAAGGAGAGCCAACCATGAAACTGACCCGACGCGATTTTCTGAAAACCCAGGCGGCGGCGGCCACGGCGGCGGCGGCCGGCGTGGCTCTTTCCGGCCAAGCGGCCGCGCAACCCGCCCTCACCGACATCCATTGGCAAAAGGCGCCGTGCCGGTTCTGCGGGACCGGGTGCAGCGTGCTGGTGGGCACCAAGGGCGACCGCGTGGTCGCGACCCAGGGCGATCCGGACGCGCCGGTCAACCGCGGCCTCAACTGCATCAAGGGCTATTTTCTGTCCAAGATCATGTACGGCCAGGACCGCTTGACCCGGCCGCTGCTGCGCATGAAGAACGGCCGCTTCGACAAGAACGGGGAATTCGCGCCGATCACCTGGAATCAGGCGTTCGACATCATGGCCGAAAAGTGGAAGGCCGCCCTGAAGAAGGAAGGTCCCAACGGCGTCGGCATGTTCGGGTCTGGCCAGTGGACCGTTTGGGAAGGCTACGCGGCCGCGAAGCTCTACAAGGCGGGCTTCCGCTCCCACAACCTCGACCCCAACGCGCGGCACTGCATGGCATCCGCCGTCGCCGGGTTCATGCGGACCTTCGGCATCGACGAGCCGATGGGCTGCTACGACGATCTCGAGCAAGCGGACGCTTTCGTCCTGTGGGGATCGAACATGTCGGAGATGCATCCGATCTTGTGGTCGCGCCTGACCGACCGGCGCTTGACCAACAACCACGTCAAGGTCGCGGTGCTGTCGACATTCGAGCATCGCTGCTTCGAGTTGGCCGACATCGGCATGATCTTCAAGCCGGGAACCGACTTGGCGATTCTCAACTACATCTGCCACTACATCTTCGAGAAGAACGCGGTCAACGCCGACTTCGTCGGCAAGCATGTAAGCTTCCGGCGCGGCACGGCCGATATCGGTTACGGCCTGCGCCCGGATCATCCGCTGGAAAAGGCGGCCAAGAACGCGGCGAAAGCCAACGACTCGACGCCGATGACGATGGACGAATTCCGGAAGTTCGTTTCCGAATACACCGCGCAAAAAGTCAGCGCCTTGACCGGCGTGCCGGTTGCCGACCTTGAGAATCTGGCGGCCCTCTACGCCGATCCGAAGACCAAGGTCATGTCGCTGTGGACCATGGGCTTCAACCAGCACGTTCGCGGCACGTGGGTCAACAACATGATCTACAACGTGCATCTGTTGACCGGGAAAATCTCGGCGCCGGGCAACGGCCCGTTCTCGCTCACCGGCCAGCCGTCGGCGTGCGGCACCGCGCGCGAGGTCGGCACTTTCTCCCACCGCCTGCCGGCCGACATGGTGGTGATGA
>CAYIQU010000325.1:0-2877 GCA_964365645.1 uncultured Hyphomicrobiales bacterium
AGGTGCCGCTGCCCAAGGGCGCCGCCGGGATGCCCGGCATCATCGTGCCGCGCAAGACCGTGACCGAGCTGCACAAGCTGATCGAGGACAGCAGCGACGACGTCGAAATCGGCGTGTCGGAAGCGAAAATCCGCTTCGCCTTCGGCGCCGCCGAGCTGACCTCGAAGCTGATCGACGGCACCTTCCCCGACTATGAGCGGGTGATTCCGACCGGCAACGACAAGGACCTGGACGTCGGCCGCCAGGGCTTCACCGACGCCGTCGACCGCGTGTCCGCCATCTCCAGCGAGAAGTCGCGCGCGGTCAAGCTGAAGCTGGGCAAGAACATCCTCGAGCTTTCCGCCACCAGCCCGGAAAACGGCAGCGCCAGCGAGGAAATCGAGGTCGCCTACAAGGGACCGGCCATCGAGATCGGCTTCAACGCCCGCTATCTGCTCGACATCGCCCAGCAGATGACCGGCGACACGATCCGGCTGTCCATGGCGGATGCCGCCTCGCCGACGGTGCTGAGCGACGCCGCCGACGCAAGCGGCCTCTACGTCTTGATGCCCATGCGGGTATGACCCCCCGGACGCCGACCGCCGCCGCCGTCCAGGTTTCCGGCGCCCCGGCGTTCCGCGTCCGCTCGCTCGTTCTGACCGATTTCCGCACCTACGCCCGCCTCAAGCTGGACCTCGACGGGGCCGGCGGCCTGGTCGTGCTGACGGGGCCCAACGGCTCGGGCAAAACCAACGTGCTCGAAGCCCTGTCGTACCTGGGGCCGGGTCGGGGCTTGCGCGCCGCCCGCGTCGTCGAGCCGACCCGATGGGGCGCCGAACCGGCGGCGCCGGGAATGCGTCCGGCTTGGGCCGTGGCGGCCACCGTCGACGGCCCCGCCGGCGCGCGGCACCTCGGCACCGGCCTCGATCCCGATCCGACGGCGCCGGAACGCCGCCTGATTCACGTCGACGGCGCGTCCGCGCGTGCCCAGGGAAGATTGGCCGGCGCGTGCGCGGTGCAATGGCTGACGCCGCCGATGGAACGGCTGTTCCAGGACGGCGCGGCGGGCCGGCGCAAGTTCATCGACCGTGTCGCCTACGGTCTCGATGCCCAGCACGCGGGCCGCGTGCAGGCCTACGAGCAGACGGTGCGCGAGCGCGCCCGGCTTTTGGCGTTCGAACCCGCCCAGCGCGACCGCGCCTGGATCGAAACCCTCGAGGCCCAGCTCGCCGAGAGCGGCGTCGCCATCGCCTGCGCCAGGACCGACGCGGCCGGGCGCCTGGACGCCGCCTGCCGCGACTCCCGCGGACCGTTTCCGGGCGCGCGGGTCGCCATGACCGGCGCGGTCGAGGACTGGCTGGCCGAGATGCCGGCGCTCGCCGCCGAGGACCGGCTGCGCCGGGCGCTGGTCGCCGCGCGCGAGCGCGACGCCCTGATCGGCGGCGCCGGTGCGGGGCCCCATAAAAGCGATCTTGCCGTCGTCCACGCGCCCAAGGACCAGCCGGCGGAAGCCTGCTCGACGGGCGAGCAGAAGGCGCTGTTGATCGCGCTGGTTCTCGGCGCGGCGGATTTGATCCGGGAGGCGCAAGGGGCCCGCCCGATCCTGCTTTTGGACGAGGTCGCGGCGCACCTGGATCGCGTCCGGCGCGAGGCTCTTTTCGCCTCGCTGCTCGATTCGGGCACCCAGGCCTGGCTGGCCGGAGCCGACCGCGAACCCTTCGCCGCTTTGCGCGGAACGGCGCGGTTTTTCGCGGTCGCCGACGGGGCCATGGAACCCTTGCCCTAAATCTTTTTGGAGCGCATCTTGGCGTCAGGAGACTCCGATTCAACCCCCGCCCATGACCTCGAAAAACACCGACCCCGCCCCCGCCGAAACGCCCCCGGAAAAGACCTACGACGCGGACTCGATCAAGGTCCTGCGCGGGCTGGACGCCGTGCGCAAGCGGCCGGGCATGTACATCGGCGACACCGACGACGGCACCGGGCTGCACCACATGGTCTACGAGGTGGTCGACAACGCCATCGACGAAGCGCTGGCCGGCTATTGCACCCAGATCGACGTGGCGCTCAACGGCGACGGCTCGGTCACGGTCCGCGACAACGGTCGCGGCATCCCCACCGACCTGCACCCCGAGGAAAAGATCTCGGCGGCCGAGGTCATCATGACCCAGCTGCACGCGGGCGGAAAATTCGACCAGAACTCGTACAAGGTTTCGGGCGGCCTGCACGGCGTCGGTGTCTCGGTGGTCAACGCGCTCTCGGAAATCCTCGATTTGAAAATCTGGCGCAACGGCAAGGAACACGCCATGCGCTTTCGCGATGGCGCGGCCGAGGCGCCGCTCAAGGTCGTCGGCGACGCGCCCCTGACGGCCTCGGGCAAGCCCCTGACCGGCACCGAGGTGACGTTCCTCGCCTCCAAGAAGACATTCACCAAGACCGAATACGACTTCGCCACCCTCGAACACCGCCTGCGCGAACTCGCCTTCCTCAATTCCGGCGTGCGGCTGGCGTTGACCGACGCGCGCACGCCGACCGTCGAAACGGTCGATCTGCACTACGAGGGCGGCCTCAAGGCCTTCGTCGAATGGCTGGACCGGTCCAAGAACGCGCTGATCCCGACCATCGTCGTCAAGGGCGAGAAGGACGGCACCACCCTGGAAGCCGCGCTGCAGTGGAACGACGCCTATCACGAGACCATGTTCTGCTTCACCAACAACATCCCGCAGCGCGACGGCGGCACCCACTTGGCCGGCTTCCGCAACGCGCTCACCCGCGCGATCGCCAAGTACGCCGAGGGCATCGCCAAGAAAGACAAGATCGCCATCACCGGCGAGGACGCCCGCGAAGGGCTGACTTGCGTGTTGTCGGTCAAGGTGCCGGACCCCAAGTTCTCGTCCC
>CAYIQU010000326.1:0-2871 GCA_964365645.1 uncultured Hyphomicrobiales bacterium
GCCGGCGGCGTCGTTTCCCTCGAACACAGCGACGATGGCGGTCTCGCGGAAACGCGGGTCACGCATGAGCGAATTCAGCCGCCCTTGCCATTTCTCGAGGTCATGTTTGTATTGCTTATCCGTCATCGGCTGATTGAGCTCGAGGGCACGGATGACATTCAGGTTGTCGATGATGGGGACCGGCGGCGGGCCGCCCTTGGGCGGTTCCTTTGGTGACTTGCCGCTTAACCGACCGGAGAACGCATCGAGGATCTCGCGTCCGACGACCAGCGACCGGTAGCGATCGTCCGCGCCGGGCACGATGAGCCATGGCGCCGCGCCGGTCGAGGTCTTGCGCAGGAACGGTTCGCACACCTTCACGTAGTCGTCGTATTGGTCATAGAGCTTCCAGTCCGCCTTGGTGACGAGCCAGTGCATCCTGGGATTTTTTTCCAGCTCCTTGAGACGCTTCTTCTGCTGCGCCTTGGATAGATGGAACCAGAACTTCAAGAGCAGCACGCCCTCGTCGACCAGCATCTTCTCGAAACGAAGGATCTCGCTGATCCGCTGGGCGAAGACGGCTTCGTCAAACTCACCCGCGACATGCTTGACGATCGGCTCGGTGTGCCAGGCGCCGAAGAAGACGCCGATCTTGCCCTTGGGCGGCAGCGCCCGCCAGAAGCGCCAGAGCGGCGGACGCTCGCGCTCCTCCTCGCTCGGCGGCGGGAAGCCGGTGACCTCGATGTGGCGCGGGTCCATCCATTCGTTGAGCAAGTTCACGGTCTCGCCCTTGCCCGCGCCATCGACGCCGGCGATGACGATGAGCGTCGCGAATTTGCGGTCGCGCAAGAGGTCGTACTGGGCGTTGAGCAACGCCTCGCGCAGCTTCGGCTCCTCCTTCTTGAAGGCCGCCTTGTCGATCTTGTGGTCGAGGTCTGCCGACTCGAACATGTCACGCTACCTTGGCAATGCGTCAAATAGCCTAATTGTGAGGGCGCCTGGTACGGCCGTATAATATCACCTTGAAGTCGCCTCTAACCCTCCTAGACTTTGCCACACAAAACTTAAAATAGTGATGTAATACGGGCGGGATTAACCGCGCGGCAATTCGGTCCAAAAACTGAGTTATCCGAGTAATTTCCATCTAATTTACTCAACCTAAGTTGCCTTATAATCTCCCTTCTGGATCAACCCCAACAAACATGGCCTCGTTTCTGTCTTGTTTTTTTTAGCTATACACGCGCCCCATCGTCCGTGCCCAGAGTCTCGCTATCGAGGGCGCCTCCTTTATATCGTGATATGATCCCAGTCGACGGCCGTATCGCTAGAATTTGGTATGAGGGAATCAGTTCGTGGAAGCGGCACGCCCGTGGCGAGGATTACCGATGAAAATACTCCGATCTAAATATAAACCGGTAAGCTTGGTGCCCGCTCCCGGACTCGAACCGGGACGCCCCGTTTCGGGGGCTACGGATTTTAAGTCCGATGCGTCTACCAATTCCGCCAAGCGGGCCCGCGAAGCATCGATCAGGATTGTGGCTGGACTTAGAATCGGCCCGAGATTAGCGCAAAACCCCGCCCGTCACCCTCTTATATATTATATGCCGTCGGAGGCCTTGCCGGTCATCGAGTCCGGACCCTAGACTACCTGGACCATGCCCGATCACCCCGTCGAAAACCGCTCCCCCGCGTTCGACCCCCCGTTCCGGGAGCGCCTGACGGACCTGTTCCGCTGGCGGCGCGACGTGCGGCGGTTCCACGCCACCCCTCTTGACGAGGCCCTCGTCGACGACCTGCTGAGCCTGGCCTGCCTGGCGCCGTCCGTCGGCAACAGCCAGCCCTGGCGATTCGTGAAGGTGAAAAGCGCCCCGGCGCGAGCCGCGGTGCGGACCAGCTTCGAGCGCTGCAATCGCCGCGCCCTTGAAAGCTATGAAGGCGAGCGGGCGCGGCTCTACGCAACCCTCAAGCTTTCCGGTCTCGATCGCGCGCCCGTGCAAATCGCCGTCTTCGCCGACGAGAACCCCGCCGAAGGCTCCGGCCTCGGCCGCGCGACCATGCCTGAAACCCTCGGTTATTCGGTCGCCATGGCGATTCACACGTTCTGGATCGCGGCGCGCGCCCGTGGCGTCGGGGTCGGCTGGGTTTCGATTCTGGACCCGGATGAAATTGCGCGCGCCCTCGAGGCGCCGCCCGGGTGGAGACTGGTCGCCTATCTTTGCGTCGGCTGGCCGGAAGAAGACCATCTCGATCCGGAACTGGAACGCCACGGCTGGCAGGCCCGACTCGATGCTGGCTGGTTCGTTTCGGAAAAATAGTCTCAGCCTTCCTCGACTGGTTCGCCGCCCTCCGACCGTATGGCGTCCTTAATCGTCTCCGTCGCCGCGGCGAGCTGGACCGCGTCGGTCCCGCGCACCACGAGACTGACTCCCAATTTTCCGTCCCGCACGAAGGGATAGCTGCCGATTTCGGTCGCCGGGTGCGCGGCCTGCGCCGCCGCGGCCTTGGCCGCCATTTTCCCTTCCGGCACCAGGGATACGACGGTGCGCGAGAGCATCGGCGCGCCGCCCGTGAGCTTATGCCGATAGCCCTCGAACATCGCCTGCATGATGCGCGGCACGCCGGCCAGCACGATCACATTGCCGATGCGAAAGCCCGGCGCCGAACTGACCGGGTTGTCCACCAGTTCGGCCCCTTCGGGCGTGTCCGCCATGCGCAGGCGCTGCGGGTTGACGTCCTCGGGCTTGTAGTGACGAAGCAAACGGGCCTCGGCCTCGGGATGTCGGACCAACCGCACGCCGAACGCCTTGGCGACGCAGGCCGCCGTGATGTCGTCGTGAGTCGGGCCGATGCCGCCGGTGGTGAAAACGTAATCGAACCGGGCGCGGCATTCGT
>CAYIQU010000327.1:0-2869 GCA_964365645.1 uncultured Hyphomicrobiales bacterium
GGCTTCTAATGGATAATTTCTACTTCGCGCCGTCCCACTTCACGTCGCCCAGCAGTTCCATTTCCTCGCCCGCCTTGCGCGCGGCGTGGATGTAGGTGGACATCTTCAAGTCCGAGCCGATGACGTGATCGACCAGCCAGGATTTGAGCAGCTCGCTGGTCTCGGCGACCGCTTTCTTCGGATCGCCCGCCATCGCCTCGCGGGTTTCGGCGATGATGGATTCGAGCCGCGCGACCAGGTCCTTGTGTTCCCCGCAATGCCGGTCGTGATAGGGATAATGGGTCAGGCGTTGCAGGGTTTCTTCGCGCTTGAAATGGGTCGCGGCGTAGAATTTCAGCGCGTAGAGAATTTCGATCAGGTCCTCGGCCGACGCCTGGCCGGCGGCGCGGCTTTCGAACGTGTTGATAATCTCGATCAGGTGGCGATGATCGGAATCGATGATGCCGCCGTCCACCGACATTTGCTCGCGCCAGGCGATCATGGGGTGTCCCTTCGGTAAAGAATCAAATCGCCCCGCCGCGCATCGAGCGCGGCAAGTCGCCGACCACCCCCATGGCGTGGCGCGCGAACAGCCGGCGCAACGGCGCGATCCGGTTGACGGCGGACAGGCCTATTGCCCGCGCGGCCTTGATCGGCCCGATGTCGTTGGAAAAAAACCGCACCAGCGTATCGGTCATGGCCAGCATCAGGCCGTTGTCGAACCGCCGCCAGCGGCCGTAGCGCTCCAGCACGGCGGCCGAACCGAGATCGAGGCCGAGGCCCTTCGCGTCCCCCAGAATCTCGGCCAGCGCGGCGACGTCGCGCAGCCCCATGTTGAGCCCTTGGCCCGCCACGGGATGCATGGCGTGCGCGGCGTCGCCCGCCAGCGCCAGGCGATGCGCGACCATCCGCTGCGCGAACTGCACCGACAGGGGATAGGTCCAGCGCGGCGAATCGAGCCGGATCGTTCCCAGGAAATCGCCGGCGCGGCGCTGGATTTCCCGGGCGAAGGCGTCGTCGTCGAGCGCCGCCATCAAGGGCGCGACGTCGGGACGTTCGGCCCAGACGATGGCCGAACGATGCCCGCCGTGATCGTTCATGGGCAGGATGGCGAACGGCCCGGCGGGCTGGAACAATTCATGGGCGACGAAATGGTGCGACCGCTCGTGACGGATGGTGCAAACGATGGCGGTCTGGTCGTAGCCGCGCCGGGTCACGCCGATGCCGGCGTCGCGGCGGGTGCGGCTGGCGCGCCCGTCGGCGGCAACCGCGAGAGCGCTGCGAACGCGCGCGAGGCCTCCGATTTTCCGGTCGAGCACGGCCAGGGCGGCGACGGCGCCGCGATCGAGGGTTTGAATACGCACCGGCGCCAAAAGCCGGATGCGACGTTCGCCGGCGATGCGGCGCGCGATGGCCCGGCGCAGGGTGCGGTTCTCGACCATGTAGCCGAAGGGCTCGCCGCCGACTTCGCGCGAATCGTAGTGCAGGAAAAAAGGCGTGTGTCCCTCGGCGACGCGAATGTCCCGGATCGGCGCGGCGTCGCGCGCCAGATCGCCCCACAGCCCGGCGGCTTCCAAGAGCCGCTTCGAGGACAGCGCGATGGCCGACACGCGCCCGTCGGCCCTGGGCCGGGAGGCCGAATCCGGGTCCTCGGCGTCGACGACCGCGACCTCGAGGCCCTCGGCGGCCAGCATGGCGGCCAGCGTGCCCCCCACCAGGCCGCCGCCGACGATCAGGACGTCGACTTCAAGGGTGGCGACGTCGAGCGTGGCGGAGGCGCGGGCGGGGCGGGATTTGCGCGGAGACTTGTTCATGGGAACGAGAGTCGCCCCCCAAGGGCCGATTTGTCCACTGTTCCCGGGTTTATTTTGAACAGATTAAAATTTGTGCATATAAAATGGGCCATAAGACAGAAAGGCTAAATTTTATGCATTTTTTGATGATCGAGATAACGCGACGGCTCAAGATTTAGCAATAATCTATTGAAATACAACAATTTTCAGATTCCGGCACGATTCTTGAGTTGTCTCTCCCCCATACCCCCGGGCCTTCGTCCGGGACCAGCAGAGGAGACCAGGCGATGAAATTCATCATGGCCGTCATCAAGCCGTTCAAGCTCGACGAGGTGCGCGAAGCCCTCACCGCCCTCGGCGTCGAAGGCATGACCGTGACCGAGGTCAAGGGCTTCGGCCGGCAAAAGGGCCAATCCGAAATCTATCGCGGCGCCGAGTACGCCGTGAGCTTCCTGCCCAAGGTGAAGATCGAAATCGCCGTCCGCGACGACGTCGCCGACGGCGCGGTCGCCGCGATCCAGAAAGCCGCGCTGAGCGGCAAGATCGGCGACGGCAAGATCTTCGTTTGGGACCTCGACAAGGCCGTGCGCATCCGCACCGGCGAAACCGACCGCGAAGCGCTGTAAGGAGATCCAGCCATGACAAAACTTCTGTTCCGATTCGCGCCCGCCTTGCTGGCGGTCGTTGCCTTGGCGTTCGGCGCCGACGGCGCGCTGGCGCAAACGGCGCCCGCGGCCGCGCCGCCGCCGCCGCCGCCCAAGCTCGATTCCGGCGACACGGCGTGGATGCTGACCTCGACCGCGCTGGTCCTGATGATGACGATTCCGGGCCTGGCGCTGTTCTACGGCGGCATGGTCCGCAAGAAAAACGTGCTGGCGATGGCGATGCAGAGTTTCGCCGTCACGTGTCTCGTCACCGTCCTGTGGATGGTCGCGGGCTATTCGCTGGCCTTCGCCGACGGCGGCTCGTTGAACGCCTACATCGGCGGGTTGTCCAAGGCCTTCATGATGGGCATCGGCAAGGACACGTTGCAGGGCACCATCCCGGAAAGCGTGTTCGCGATTTTCCAGATGACGTTCGCCATCATCACGCCGGCG
>CAYIQU010000328.1:0-502 GCA_964365645.1 uncultured Hyphomicrobiales bacterium
CGCCGAAGAGGGCGCATGCGGCGCGCCGCTCCACGAGCAGGCGGACCACCTTGAGGAAATTCTTGTCCCAGCGCACGGTGATGCCGTATTCGGCGACGCCGCCGAAACCCGCCAGCATCCGGTCGTCGAGGGATTCCCACAAGGAGCGGATGTCGTGGACGGGTTGAAACGGGACCCGCGCGCCGGTGGCGGCGACGCCGGAAAGCTCGGCCGGCAGCGGCTCGATCTTCAGGCCGTCGACGCCGACCACCGCGTGGCCGTCGTTCATCAGATAGTGGGCGAGCGTGTATCCGGCGGGGCCCAGGCCCACCACCAGGACTTTGCGCCCCGTATCGGCCTTAGGCATCGGCCGGCGCAGGTTCAGCGGGTTCCAGCGCGTCAGCAGCGAATAGATTTCGAATCCCCACGGCAGTTCCAGCACGTCCTTGATCGTGCGGGTTTCGACCTGCGGAATGTTGACCGGCTCCTGCTTTTGGTAGACGCAGGATTTCATGCAGTCGTT
>CAYIQU010000328.1:512-2868 GCA_964365645.1 uncultured Hyphomicrobiales bacterium
AGATACGGTGTCCGGTGGCGGCGGCCATCGGGTTGTCGACGACGATCGTCGCCAGCGCGCCGACGGGAAAGCCTTGGGCCTTGAGCGATTGGAACTCGGAGATCTTTTCCGAAAGCGGGCAACCGGCCAGCGTCACGCCGGTCGGGCTTTTGCGGAAGGGCGCATGGCCGCCCTCGGCCGCCTTTTCGCGCAGGCCCGTCGCGCAGGAATCCTTGCCCTGCTTGTGGCACCAAATGCAGTAGTTGGCTTGATCCAGCGCGCCGGTCAGGTCGGTTCCGGGATCGGTCAGCGCGAAGCCTTCGCGGCGACGCAAATGATCGAGGGAAAACGAATGGCAGGCGTAGCCCTTGCCGGTGTCCGTGTGCAGGCCGCGCACCAGGTGGCCAAAGTCGAGTTTGCCCGGCTGCTGGAACAAAACGCCATGGCCGTGGCGGGCGCGGCCCTGCGGCGACAGCGCCGCCCATTGGGCATAGAACTGGGCTTTCGACAGCGCGTCGGCGTTGGCGGCGGCGTCCTTTTCCCATGCCGTCACGGCGGCGGCGAAGACGGCCTCGGTCAGCGGCCCGCCGATCAGGGTTTCCAACTCGCGCCCGAGCGCCTCGCCATCGATTTGGGCGGCGGCTTCGGGCTTGGCGCCCTTGAGCGCCCGGCGCTGGACGAAGTTGCGCTTGGTCTCCCACAGGGGATCGAGGGCGTGATGCCGCGCGCTTAATTCCGCGACGTCTTTTTCGATGCCGAACAGGCGGGCGATGAAGGATTCGACGTGCGGCGCCAGCGCCAGCAGCAGTTCGGATTCGGGCAAGGCGGCCAGCGCATCGGGGGCGGCCCGCGCGGCGTCCAGACCAGCCTTCAGGCCCGCGTCGCGGCCGCCGAGATCGGCGAGGAAGGCGGCGTCCAGCCGCGCCAGGCCCGCGCGGGCGTACAGGTCGGTGAAGGAAACACCGAAGCCCAGCTTCAAGGTCGAATCGTTGCCGGTCGCAGTCGTCATCGCCATGGAGTCCTAAAGGTTTTTTTAGCCCGTCGCCGGACGGCGGTTTAACTCTTCGCGCCTTGGGCGGCAAGGGCCTTGGCGCGCAAGTCGCTCAAGCGCGCGATCGGCGTGATGGCGTCCGGGTCGATGCGGATTTCCAGCACCGTCGGCCGGTCGGCTTTCAGCGCGCGCTCGAAAGCCGGGGCGAAGTCCTCGGTCGTGGCGACCACTTCGCCGTGGGCGCCGTAGGCGCGCGCCAGCGCGGCGAAGTCGGGATTGCCGAGATCGGTGCCGACGACGCGGCCGGGATAGCGCTTTTCCTGGTGCATGCGGATGGTGCCGAACATGCCGTTGTTGACGACGATGAAGATGGCGGCCGCGCCGTGGGTGACGGCGGTGGACAGTTCCTGGCCGTTCATCAAGAAGCAGCCGTCGCCGGAAAAGGATACCACGATCCGGTTCGGATTGAGAATCTTCGCCGCCACGCCCGAGGGCACGCCGTAGCCCATGCTGCCCGAGGTCGGGCCCAACTGCGTGCCGTATTGCCCGAACTGGTAGAAGCGATGCGCCCAGACGGCGAAATTGCCGGCGCCGTTGGTGATGATGGAATCCTTCGGTAGGGTCTTGTTCAGATAGGCGACGATCTCGGCCATCTGCACGGCGCCCGGCACGGACAACGGCTTGACGTAGTCGAGATAGTCGGCCCGCGCGGCCTGGGTCCAGCCGTCCCAGGCGCCGTGAACCACCGGCGCCAGGATGCGCGCGGCCGCCGCGAACGGCGCCATGCCGGAAACGATCGCCAACTCGGCTTTATAAACGGTGTTGAGTTCGTCCGGATCGGGGTGGACGTGAATCAGCTTCTGCGTCGGCACGGGCGACGCGATCAGGGTATAGCCGCCGGTGGTCATTTCGCCCAACCGGGGACCGGCGGCGATGATCAAGTCGGCTTCGCGCACCCGCTCGGCCAGCTTCGGATTGATGGCGACGCCGATGTCGCCGACGTAACGGTCGTCGCGGTTGTCGAAGGAATCCTGACGACGGAAGGCGCAGCCGACGGGAATGTTGTTGGCCGCCGCGAAGGCGTGGATGTCGCGGCTGGCGTCCGCCGTCCAGCCGCCGCCGCCGATGATCATCAAGGGCCGCCGGGCGCTTTGCAAAAGCGCGCGCACCTGCGCCATCGCCGCCGGGTCGGGATAAGCCATCGGAATTCGCGCCGGGCCGACGTCCAGGGCGGCGGCTTCCTCGGTCAGCATGTCCTCGGGCAGCGCTAGCACGACGGGGCCGGGCCGACCCGATTGGGCGACGTGGAAGGCGCGGCTGACGTATTCGGGCACGCGGGCGGGATCGTCGATCTCGGCCACCCATTTCGCCATCTGCCCGTACATG
>CAYIQU010000329.1:0-2852 GCA_964365645.1 uncultured Hyphomicrobiales bacterium
ATGTTGCAGGCGAACAGGTTGTGCCAGGCGGTTTCGGTAATGATCCGCACCGGCAGGCGGAACTTGGGGTTGGCTCCGGCGTAGCAATCGCGCACGAACACGTCGCGCCCGGAAAGATGCGCCAGCATGTGCCGGTGCAACGCGTCGAAACGGTCGGGCGTGATGGGGCGATTGACCGCGCCCCACCAGATGTCGCCCTTGCTGGCGGCTTCCTCGACGATGAACTTGTCGTTGGCCGAACGGCCGGTGTGGGTGCCGGTGTGGGTCACCAGCGCGCCGCCTTGGGCCAGCGCGCCTTCGTGGCGGCGCAGCGCTTCCTCGACCAGCTGTTCGGGGGTGTAGTTCCAGTGTTCCGCGTCGACGTTGCGGATGCCGTGCTTGTCCAAGCCGTGGACACTGACCGCCGGACCGATTTCCCGCATGAAAAGTTCCCTCCCTGTGATGCCCGCGTGGCGGGTTATGCGCCGCGCGATGCCTGGGCTTTGTTTCGGGCGGCGTCGGCCAGCGCCACCAGCCGGGCGCGCACGCCCCCCGAATCGGCGACCGGTTCGTCGAAATCGAGACGGGCGAACTGGGTCTTGCGGCCGAGATCGAGGCCGTCGGGATCGAGGCCGATCGCGCGCCATCCCCGGCCCCGGCGCCCGAGCAGGCGGGCGGCGCAGCGATCCAGCGCGTCGGCGTGATCCCCGTTCATGTGGGCGAGCACGTCCGTCTCGGCCGCCGCGATCTGGGCGACGGCGTCGGCCGGGTGCGCGATGCGCGCGGCCTCGAGCCACAACGCGCGGGCGAATCCGCCGACGTAATGGACGCGCTCGATCGCCATGCGGAAGAAGCGGAAATCGGGGAAGTCGGCGTACATCGCCGCCGTCGGATGGCGGGCCAGGAACCGGCGGCGGGCGCGGTCGCCGTCCGCGCCGTCGCCGCGGGGCGCGACGCGGCCCATCACGGTCAGGCGCGGCCCGGTCTGGGGGTTGGCGCGGCGGCTGGCCTCCTCGACCAAAAACGAGGCGCGGCCGTCGCGTTCGAGATTCTTGGTGTGATCGGACAGTTTGGAGAAAAGAAAGAGCGGGCTTGCGTCCACGTCCCAGGCGACGGTGACCAGCGAGGCGTAAGGATGTCCGCCGGCGTCCGGGTTCCCGTCGGCCATGGCGGTGGCGAGCGCGCCCGAGCGCGCCCGGCGCAGCATCCGGCGGACGGCAAGCTCGATGCGGGGGCGGCTGGCGGTCATGGGGCGGCGGTCATTTAAGCCTCGGCGGGCGAGGACTCCGACTTGGCGAGAAGGTATCCCGCCAGCGCTCCCAGCGCCACCCAGAAGGCCGCCGCCGACAGCAACGAGACGACCGCGAATTCGGCGGCCAATTCGGCCGGCAAATACGCCGGGGCGGGCGGAACACGGGGCGCGCCGACAAGATGGGGAAGGACCATCAGCGCCGCGCCCGCGATCTTCGCCAGCCGGGCGCGGGGAAAAACGATCAAGGCGATCCCGCCGGCGCTCGCCGCGACCGTCGCCAGCCACCAGGCTTGGCGCGGCCCCAACTCGGCCGCCGCCATGCCGGGCAATTCCGGCGGCAGCCCCAGCGCCGGGGCGGCGGCGAAGGCGACGAACCCGGCCGCGCCCCACAGCGCGCCCGCGCGCGCGTTCACCGGTCGGCCGGTCAGCACGATGGCGCCGACCAGCAGAAAGCCGTAGCCGATGCCGGTGACGATCGTGGAGAGGAAAGTCCGCGCGTGCCGGCGCCAGCCCTCGTCGCCGCCTTTATCGTCGTGTCCGTTCGGCTGGGCCCGCGGATGCGACGGCGCGGTCGCCGGGTGAGGGGCGGGGGAAGGGGCGGTGTGCTCGTAGGCTTCCGCCTGGATGATGACGGGCACCGCGCGCCATTGGTGCGCGGCCCACGCCAATACACCCGCCAGCGCGCCGGCCACCAGGGCGGCGCGCGCGATTCGCGCGATCATGATGCGACCCCGAAGCCGTCAGTGGCAGGGAAAGACGAACGAGTGGCGGGTGTCGTGGGCGGTGTCGTGAACCGCCTCGGCGAAGCCGGCGCCGAAAAGAATGAACGTCCCGAACACGAGGGCCAGAACGGCGGCCAGCTTGGGCGAGAGATTCTCGGCGATCTCGGTCTGGGCGGCGCGATGCGCCGCCGTCCGGGCCGTGGTGCGCTTGATCATGGTCAACCCTCCGTTGCGATGGCGGCCTCACCCCTCGGGTGGACCGGATGGCAGGTCTCCTGGCTTGCCAGCCCCGCGCCCGGTTCCGGGATTCTCGATTCCCGGTCGCCTTGCGCGTTCCCCGCCGCCTTCCCGGGTCGGACCCAGTGGCGGTTGGCGGGGGTTGGGCTGCCTACAGTTGCGGGGGCAGCCACGGCGTTGGCTCGATGGGTGTCATCCCTCAAGCCGCACCGCGTTCCCTTTTAATCTCCGTGCGGGAGAACCATCGCCGTGACTATAATTTCCACGGGCAAGCCTCGTCAATCGCGCCTTTGGGGCGCGGAACCCGGCCCGGGCGGCCGGGAGGCGGGGGACGGGCTTGTCCCCGGCGCATAAAGAGGAATCCCGATGGTTCACACCGTTGCCTTGATCGACGACGACCGCAACATCCTGACGTCGGTCAGCATGGCGCTGGAAGCGGAAGGATTCAGGGTGCGCACCTACACCGACGGCGCCGAGGCCCTGGTCGCGCTGGAACGCCAGCCGCCGGATATCGCCGTTCTCGACATCAAGATGCCCCGGCTCGACGGCATGGAGCTGCTGAAGAAGCTGCGCCAGAAAAGCAACATGCCGGTGATCTTTCTCACGTCCAAGGACGACGAGATCGACGAAATGCTCGGTCTGCGCATGGGCGCGGACGATTA
>CAYIQU010000330.1:0-2851 GCA_964365645.1 uncultured Hyphomicrobiales bacterium
CATCACGGTATAGCCGTCGTGGGTCACCAATTGGCCGCTGGCGTTGAGCTGGAAGGTGCCGTCGCGGGTGTAGGCGGTCTCGCCGCCCGGCAGCTGGATGCGGAAATAGCCCTTGCCCTGGATGGCGAGGTCGAAGGTGTTGTCGGTCGAGGTCAGGTTGCCCTGTTCGTGGATGCGGTAGACGGCGGCCAGCTTGACGCCGAGGCCCAACTGCACGCCCGACGGAACGATGGTGCCGGCGTCCGACGACGTCGAGCCGACGCGGCGCAGGTTCTGATAAAGCAGATCCTGGAACTCGGTGCGGCGGCGCATGTACGACGTCGTGTTCATGTTGGCGAGGTTGTTGGAGATCACCTCGACGTTGCGCTGCTGCGCCAACATGCCGGTGGCGGCGATGCTCAGAGATCTCATGGCGGCGTTCCTTTTCCCTTTGTTTTGTCGATTACGGGGCGGCCTTAGGCCGCCTCCGTCATTCCGCGCATCATCGTCTTGATGCGTTCGTCTTCGCGGTCGACGAATCGGGCGAGCGACTCGTAGGAACGCTGCACCTCGATCATGTGCGTGATCTCGATGATGGGCTTGACGTTCGATCCCTCGATCGCGCCTTGCATGACGGTGGGCCTGTCGACGGTGCGCGGGGCGTCGTCGCTCCTGAACAAGGTGTCGCCGGTCTGGCGCAGGCGCATTTCGTTGTCGAAGGTGACGACGCGCAGCTTGCCCATCTGGCCGGTTCCGCTCGATACCGTGCCGTCGCGGGCGATGGTGACGTCGGTGTCGCGCGGGCCCAGCACGATCGGCCCCGACTGGGTCAGGACCGCGTGCCCTTCCTGGGTGACCACGCGCCCGGTCTGGTCCAACTGGAAGCGGCCGTTGCGGGTATAGCGCTCGCCGGCCGGCGTCTGGACGACGAAGTAGCCGGCGCCGGCGATGGCCACGTCGAGGGTGTTGCCGGTGCTGAGGATGTCGCCGTCGGTGGTGTCGCGGATGGTGGCGACGTCGCGGGTGAAGTGGAATTTCTGGGGCAGCGCCGTCTCGCCGCCCGCCGAGCGGGTCAGGTGCTCGACGAACATCATTTTCTCGCCCTTGAAGCCGGTCGTGTTCATGTTCGCCATGTTGTTGGCGATCACTTCCATCTGGCGTCGCAGCCCGGTTTGCCGGGACAACGCGATCATCGACGTTGTTTCCATGGCGTCTCGTTCCCTTTCCTCGGCATCCGTCCTCGGGCGATCACACGCGCCCAGGCTCGGCGGCCGTCTTTTCTCGTCGCGCCCACGCCCGTTCGTGGGGTCTCATCCGCCGCTTCCCGCCAGGCCGTCTTGGTTTTTTTTGTCGGCGCCTGGGGTGCGCACGCTCGTGCCCAGGACAATGCACGGCCCGTGCCAGAAACATTTTTCTTTGTAATTCAGTCTATTAGCGCCGAAGGGGAAGCCTGGGCGGCAGGGTGGGGGCGGGAAAAAAGCCGCCATGGCCCGCCCAAGGGGGCAGATTCTGCCCTGGCCGGCCGGCCCGCGTCCCCGTTGGAAGAGCGACGCGGGCGGGCGGGGAGCTGGCTTGGTTGCCCGATTCCCACCCCCTCTGGTATGGTTAACGCCGTCGCGGCGGATGATTTCTTTTTGCCTGTAGACGGTTAGAACCAAGCGGGCCGAAACCGGGACCCGTTTTCGGGGGCGGGGTCGCGGACACCCTCAATCTTTTGTTAACCAATTCGCGCTTACCATCGCCGCCAAGTCCGAGGGCCGCGAATACAGCGCGAATACGAGAGAGCCGAAACGTCCGAGCAATCCCGGCGGGTAACTGAAAAATGGCGCAAAAAGACGACGAAGAACCCCACGACGCGGAAGAAGAGGGTGCTGAAGGCCATGACGACGGAGAAGGCGGTACGCCATCGCCCGCGGCGCGAAAGCGACTGCTGATCCTGGTCGCTCTGGCGGTGCTTTTGGTGGTGGGCGGGGTGGCCGGGGCCTATTTCATGGGCCTGCTCGACCCCTTGATCGCCAAAATCACCGGCCGCGAGACGGTCAAGGCCGAGGCCAGCGTCGCGTCGAAGGAAACGGTGTTCATGGATTTGCCCGAACTGCTCGTGAACCTGAACACCGGCGGGCGGCGGGCGGCCTTCCTCAAGATGAAAGTGACCTTGGAAGTGGAAAAGAAAGAGCATGTTCCGACGATCGAGAAGCTGATGCCGCGCATCGTCGATAATTTCCAGGTGTACCTGCGCGAACTCAGGGTCGAGGACTTGCGGGGATCGTCGGGGCTGTACCGGCTGCGCGAGGAGCTGCTGCAACGGGTCAACGCGGCCGCCGCGCCGGCGAAGGTGACCGACGTCTTGTTCAAGGAATTGTTGATCCAGTAACCGGCGGCGAAACGAAGAATACGAAGGAATTCGAACGATGGCTCCAGGGGACGACCAGGTCGACCAAGACGCCAAGCCGGCCGACGCCGGCGGCGGCGGCGCGGGCGACAACCAGGCCGCGCGCGCCGCCTAATGGGAAGCCATGATGGCGGGCGGCGGCGCCGGCGGCGGCGACGGCGGGGCCGGACCGTCGGGTCGGGAATCCACCCGCGTCCTCAACCAAGATGAAATCGACAGCTTGCTCGGCTTCGACGATGACCGCCAGGAAGGCGGCGAGCGCTCGGGCATCCAGGCGATTCTTTCCAGCGCGCTGGTGTCCTACGAACGCTTGCCGATGCTGGAAGTCGTCTTCGACCGCCTGGTCCGCCTGATGTCCACCAGCTTGCGTAATTTCACCTCCGACAACGTCGAGGTTTCGCTCGACAACATCGCCTCGATCCGGTTCGGCGACTACCTGAACTCGATTCCGCTGCCGGCCATGCTCGGCGTGTTCAAGGC
>CAYIQU010000331.1:0-2841 GCA_964365645.1 uncultured Hyphomicrobiales bacterium
CTCTCTTCCTGCGCCAGCGCGGCCACGGGGTGACGCTGTTCGAATCGCAGCCCGAACTCGGCGGCATGATGCGCTACGGCATCCCCGGCTACCGCACGCCGCGCGACCGGCTCGGCTCCGAAATCAAGCGCATCACCGACACCGGCGTCGCGGTCAAGACCGGCGTCACCATCGGCAAGGATATTGCCGTCGAGCAGCTGGAAAAGGACTTCGACGCCATCTTCTGGGCGGTCGGCGCGCAAAAGGGCCGGCCGTTGCCGGTGCCGGGCGGGGACGCGCCCAACTGCATTACCGGCGTCGATTTCCTGCGCGTCTTCAACGAAGGCCGCTTGCAGGTCGTCACCAAGCGCGTCGTGGTCGTCGGCGGCGGCGACACCTCCATCGACGTCGCTTCGGTCGCGCGGCGCCTCGGCTACGTCTCCCACGATCGCGAAATGGCCCCGCCGGAAGCGGTGGTCCACGGCCACACCGCCCACGACGTCGCCACCGTCATGCAGCGCGAGGGCGTCAAGGCGACGCTGACCTCGCTGTTTCCCGTCGACAAGATGATGGCCGCCCCGCGCGAGCGCGAGGACGCCATGCGCGAAGGCGTCGATATCAAGGGCGGCGTCATGCCGCTGGAAGTGCTCAAGGGCGCCGACGGCCGCGCCCGGGCGCTGAAGATGTGCGAATGCACCATGAACGGCATGACCCCGGTGCCGAAGCCGGGCACCGAGTTCGAGATCGAGTGCGACCTGATCGTCTCGGCCATCGGCCAGATGGGCGATTTCAAGGGCATGGAAACCTTGGACAACGGCCGGGGCTTCATGACCGTCGAGGGCACCTATCAGGTCAAGGGCAAGCCGAAGCATTTCGCCGGCGGCGACATCGTCAAGCCGCACCTGTTGACCACCGCCATCGGCCACGGCTCGATCGCCGCCGAATCCATCGACCGCTTCCTGGCGGGCAAGGACCTCGGCAAGCGACCCAAGGTGGACAGCCATCGCTTCAACTTGCTGGAAGAGCTGCGCCAGCGGAAGCTGGAGCCCAAGGAGTACGACCGCAAGGAAGTCCGCGGCACCGCGGGGGCGGATTTCGCCGTCCACAACTACGAGGACCGCTCGGCCGTCGAGATCATCAAGCACGACGACCTGTTCCTGGGCCATTTCCCGTACGCCGCTCGCGGCGTCCGCAACGAAATCCACGTCGACGCCAAGGACGTGCTCGGCAACTTCATGGAACGCATCGTCCCCTACACCGAGGCCGAGGCCGTCAAGGAAGGCAAGCGCTGCATGAGCTGCGGCATGTGCTTCGAATGCGACAACTGCGTTATCTACTGCCCACAGACGGCCGTTTTCCGGATCAAGAAGGATAAGCGCGCGGTCGGCCGCTATGTGGATACCGATTACAAGAAATGCATCGGCTGTCACATCTGCGCCGAGGTTTGCCCGACCGGCTACATCGAGATGGGCCTGGGCGATTAGGGCGGGGTCGGCGCTCGGCGAATAGGCGAGCGGCCCGCTGGGCGATAGGCCGGGTTGGAGAAGATGACTCCGGTCGCGCGCGGCATTATCCTCGCGTCGTGGCACAGGGGAACAGGGAGAGCGCCATGACACCTCCGACCGACGGTTATAAAAGCGGCAAGGCCCCCACTTATTTTCGTTACAAGGAAGGGGAGCAGTCCTGGGGCGACCTTCAGGACAACATCTACCAGGCGAGTTGGACGTACAAATGTCCGACCTACGTTCACCGGGCGCCGCCCTGTCAGGGAAGCTGCCCGTCCGGGCACGACATCCGCGGCTGGCTGTCCATCGCGCGCGGGCTCGATAAGCCCGTCGAGAAGGGCCAAGCTTGGCAGGAGTACGCGTTTCGCCGCATGACCGAGGCCAATCCGTTCCCCGCGGTGATGGGGCGGGTGTGCCCGGCGCCGTGCGAATCGGGGTGCAACCGCAACGAGTTGGAAGATCAAGTCGGCATCAACGCCGTCGAGCAGTACGTCGGCGACTGGACGCTCGGACAGGGCCTCGGCTTCGCCAAGCCGGCCCGCGAGAGCGGCAAGAAGGTCGCCATCATCGGCGGCGGACCGGGCGGCCTCGCCGCGGCTTATTTTCTGCGCCGCATGGGCCATGGGTGCACGATTCTCGAATCCTATTCCTCGCTGGGCGGCATGATGCGCTTCGGCATTCCCGGCTACCGCACGCCCAAGGACGTTCTCGACGGCGAGATCAAGCGCATCGTCGACATGGGCGTCGAGGTTCGGCTCAACACCCGCGTCGGGGTCGATGTCACGGTGGCGGAGCTGGAAAAAACCCACGATGCCGTCTTTTGGGCGATCGGCGCGCAAGCGGGCAAGCCCGTCGAGATTCCCGGCGCGGACGCGCCCAACTGCGTCGACGGCATTTCGTTCCTGCGCGCCTTCAACGAAGGCCGGCTGCAACATCTTTCGGGCCGCGTTCTGGTGATCGGCGCGGGCGATACGGCGATGGACGTGGCCGCCGTCGCGCGGCGCATCGGCAACATCCACAATATCCATCCCCAGGATCGGCCGGAAAACGTGATTCTCGGCCACACCGCCCACGACGTCGCCACCGCCGCGCGGCGCCAGGGCGCCGAGGTCTGGATCGTCTATCGCCGGCCGATCAGCCAGGCGCCGGCGACCAAGCATGAACTGGAATCGGTGATCGCCGAGGGCGTCCAGATTCGCGAAGGCCTGGTTCCGATCGAGGTCCTCCACGATCTCCGTCACCGACGTGTACCCGATGCTGCTCCGCTGCCCGAGCAGCGGGTGGTAGTCGCCGCCGTCGAGGTTCTGGCGCCTCCCCGCGAGCTGGTGGAAGTCCTGCTCGCGCTTCTCCGCCGTCA
>CAYIQU010000332.1:0-2840 GCA_964365645.1 uncultured Hyphomicrobiales bacterium
GACGCCGCCCAGGGCCGCGTCGAAGGCGGCGACGCCGCCGATGGGAAAGCCGTAGCCCCAGTGGGCGTCGGGCATGACGTAGGCCGCGCCGACGATGCCGGGCAGGGCGGCGACGTTGACGATTTGCTCGTAGACCTTGTCGTCCATGTCGCGGATCAGGTCCTCGTCGGCGTAGAGGATCGCGGGCACGCGCATGGAGCCTTGGGGTTCCACCCGCCATTCGAAACCGGACACGCGTTCGAATCGTCTCGGGTCCATGTTAGGCCGTGCGGAGATAATCGTTATGGCCGCGACGGAGTCGGTTTTGCCCGTGCCGGCAGGAGCCGGCCGTGGGGCGTGTCGAGAATACGGCCAAGGCCGGCGACGAACCGGGCGGCCAAAACCGGCCCGTCCCTCCGGGTTTCGGCGAAAACCGCCGTCTGGGGCGTCGAAACGCTCGACCGTATTGACGATACGCTCCTCGCGCTTCTCCTGCCATACGGCGATTTTCACTCGAAATGCGGCTCATAAGGATTATCTCCACACGGCCTAGACATCCACCACGCATTGGGCCAGCCAGCAGCCGGGCGAGTCTTCCGCGACGCGGAGCGCCGTCAGGGTCGCGCCCTTGACCTCGGTGGCCGGCTCGTGGCGGGCGCGGTCGACCGGCTCGCCCCAGGCCCGCGCGGCGAGCCGTGTCCCCTCGATGGTCGCCTCGAAGCGGGAAAAAAGCATTTTCCGCGTCGCCATCTCATAAATAAGCGTGTTCAGCCATTCGGCCAGCAGCATGTCCAGATCGGCGGCGGCGCAGGCGATCTCCACTTTTTCCAGGGGCCGGACGGCGGCGGGGTCGGTGACGACGGCGGTCATGGCCAGCGCGGCCTGTTCGAAGGCCCGGGCCGGGGTCGGGCCGAAGCCGCGCACGCCGACGTCGGCGACGTGGGGGAAATGTTCCCAGCGCCCGGGAGCGTCGGGGGCGGATTTCGGTTCAGCGGGAACCATGATCTGATAATATCCCATCCCCGAAGGGAACCCCATGCTTCAGACGGTCGTCTTCCTCGTTGTCGCCATCGCCCTCTATTGGGTGTCGGACCGGATCCTGCTTCGGATCGAGGCGGCGCGCGGCGGCCCGTTCGAGCAGCGGACCGTCGTCTTTTTCGCGATTCTGCTGGTTTTGGCGCTGGCCGCCTTCTGGGGGCTGGACCGGGTGTTCGAGGCCGCGTCCTAATCCTCTATTCCCTATATTTATCAGCGAATTGACGCATTTGACCGTCGTCAAGGCGGCGATCACGGCCCCGTGCGAGGGTCGCTCCCGCATGCATGGCGCCTAAGGCCCGCGCACGATTTCCGGTTTCGATCGCGCGCGCCCGGCGTCAGAAAAAAAAGGGAGACCCGCCATGGCCGATCCGCAATCAGGCAGTTCCGGGGGCGATCAGCGAATTCCGCCGATGCAGGCCCTTCTCGACAATCCATTCATTCTTCTGTTCATCGGGGTCGCCGTTCCGGCGGTCCTTTACACGATCTGGGGTGTGATGGAAGTCGCCCAGATCCCCATCGGTAAATAAGGGGAACCCCATGGCGCTCACACCTCCGGAAAACAGGCTTTGGTGGAACGAACCGCTGCACAAGATGGAGATCGTGTGGATCACGGTCGCCTTCCTGTGGGGCGTCGTCATGTTCCTGACGATGATCTATTGGCACATCGCCGGGAAACAGAACCTTTCCAACGAGGCCTATAAGGTCAAGCCCGAGGCCTTCGCCGCCAAGGCGGAAGCCTTCGTCGCCAAATATAAAGTGCGCGAGGAAGGCACCACCAAGATTCCGGTGGCCCGGCCGCCCGCGGGCGGCGACGCCTATCTGGTCGCGCGGCTGTGGGAATGGTGGCCGATCCTGGAGTTGGAAAAGGGCCAGAGCTACCGGCTGCACATGTCGTCGATGGATTGGCAGCACGGCTTCTCGCTTCAGCCGACCAACATCAACATTCAGGTCCATCCCAACTACGAGATGGTCCTGACGGTGACGCCGACCCAGTCGGGCGAGTTCGCCATCGTGTGCAACGAATATTGCGGTATCGGGCATCACACCATGCTCGGCCGCATCCTCGTCGTCGACAAGAAATAGGGGGCGAACATGGCAAACGCATCCGCATTTCGGGTTTGTCCCGAAACCGGCCTTAAGGTCTGCCGCCACGCCGAGGCCCTGATCAAGGCCAACGCGGTGGTGGCGGTGGTGTTCCTGGCCGTCGGCGGGCTGTTCGGCCTGTTGGTGGCGCTGACCCGCTGGCCGGCGGTGCATATCCTGCCCGCCGATTTGTTCTACCTGGCGCTGACCGCGCACGGCGCGGCCGTTCTTCTTTATTGGATTCTTTTCTTCGAGGTCGCGATCCTCTATTTCGCCTCGGCCGTCCTGCTCAATTGCCGGCTGGCGACGCCGAGGTGGGCGTGGACCGGGTTCGCTCTGATGCTGGTCGGCGCGTTGATGTCCGTCGTCGCGGTGCTTCAGGGCGATTCCAGCGTCATGTTCACGTCCTACGTGCCGATGAAGGCCGCGCCGCACTTCTATCTCGGCCTGATCATCTTCGCGGTCGGCGCGCTGGTCGCGGTGTTCGTCTTTTTCGGGACGCTGGTGGTGGCCAAGCAGGAGAAAACCTACGAAGGCTCGATCCCGCTGGTGACGTTCGGGGCGGTGACGGCGGCGGTGATCGCCGTGTTCACCATCGCCTCGGGCGCGATCATCCTGATCCCGACTTTCCTCTGGTCGCTGGGCCTGATTCCGCACATCGACTCGGTGATGTATAAAGTCGTGTGGTGGGGCATGGGGCACTCGTCCCAGCAGATCAACGTCTCCGCCCACGTCGCGGT
>CAYIQU010000333.1:0-2826 GCA_964365645.1 uncultured Hyphomicrobiales bacterium
GGCATTTTCGCCATGAGCCTCGATCTGCTGGTCGGCTTCACCGGGCTGGTCAGTTTCGGCCACGCCGCGTTCTTCGGGGTGGCGGGCTACACGCTCGCCTGGTTCGTCAACAAGGCGGGCATCACCGACCTGGCCGTGGTCTTGCCGGCGGCGCTGGCGACCTCGGCGCTCGCGGCCCTGATGATCGGCTGGCTGGCGATCCGGACCCGAGGCGTCTACTTCATCATGCTGACGCTGGCGCTCGCCCAGATGCTCTATTATTTCTTCAAGGACCAGCGCTATTGGGGCGGCACCGACGGCATGAATATTCTCGCCAAGCCCCGGCTCGCCGTGGGCGACGTCGTGCTGCTCAACCTCGGCGACCGCGTCACGCTCTATTACGTCACCCTCGTCCTGCTGGTGGGCGTTTTCGCCTTTCTCGCGGTGCTGCTGCGCTCGCCCTTCGGCCGGGCGCTCGTCGGCATCAAGGTCAACGAGGACCGGATGCGGGCCGTGGGCTACGACGTGGCGCGGCTCAAGCTCGCCGCCTTCGTCATCGCCGGCATGCTGGCGGGGCTGGCCGGGTTCCTCGAGGCGACCCGGTCGTCCTTCGTCAATCCGGCGCATCTGTCCTGGCACGAATCGGGCTTGGTCCTGGTCATGGTGCTGCTGGGCGGCATGGGGACCCTCTACGGGCCGGTCGTGGGCGCGGCCGTCCTGGTGCTGCTGGAGGACAACGTCTCGGGCCTGTGGGATCACTGGCTGCTGATCATGGGCTTCTTCGTCATTCTCCTGGTGCTGTTCCTGCCCAACGGCATCGCCGGATTGACCGACGGCATCGCCCGCCGGCTGACCGCGCGGCCCGGCGGAGCGCGGCGGCCATGAGCGACGTCATCTTGTCCACCCAAAGCCTGTCGCGCCACTTCGGCGCCTTGACGGCGGTCGACGACGTCACGCTTTCCTTCGAGCGCGGCCGGGTTCACGCCGTCATCGGCCCCAACGGCGCGGGCAAGACGACCCTGATCAATCTTCTGTCGGGCGAGATTCCCCCGAGCGCGGGCACGATCCGGTTCAAGGACCGCGACATCACCCATGCCCGCCCCGATCAAGTCAGCAAGATGGGCGTCGGGCGGAGCTTCCAAAAGACCAACATTTTCCCGAGCCTTTCCTGCTTCGAGAATTGCCGGCTGGCCGCCCAATCGCGCATGAAAGAGCAATTGCGGCTGTTTCGCCCGGCGACCGGCTACGCCGACGTCAACCGGCGGGCGGAAGGGGCGTTGGACGCGTGCGGCCTGGCCGCGCAAGGGGGCGCGATCGCCGGCGAGATGAGCCACGGCGAGCAGCGGCAATTGGAAATCGCCATGATGCTGGCGACCGAGCCCGAACTGCTTTTGCTGGACGAGCCGTTGGCCGGCATGGGCGCCGAGGAATCCCGCGCCATGGTCGATCTGCTGCGCCGCCTCGCCGCCGATCACACCCTGATCCTGATCGAACACGACATGGACGCGGTTTTCGCGATCGCGGATCGCTTGACGGTCATGGTCAACGGCCGCGTCCTGGAAACCGGAACGGTCGAGGCGATCCGCGCCAGCGCCGCCGTCCAGGAAGCCTATCTCGGCGTCGAGGACGACCGGCCATGACGACGCCCTTCCTCGAAGCCCGGGATCTGCACACCCACTACGGCGCCAGCCACATCCTGCACGGCGTGTCGCTGCGCGTCGCGGCGGGCGAAACTGTCTGCATCCTGGGCCGCAACGGCATGGGCAAGACCACGACCTTGCGTTCGCTGCTGGGCCTGACGCCGCCGAGCCAAGGCGAGGTGCTGGTCAACGGCCGCGTAACCACGGGGATCGCCCCGCACCAAGTGGCGCGGATGGGAATCGCCTACGTCCCCGAAAACCGCGGCATTTTTCCCACCCTGTCGGTGCGCGAAAACCTGGTCATGGCCGCCCGGCCGGGACCCGGCGGCCGCCGCGACTGGACCTTCGAGCGCGCCCTTGAAACCTTCCCGCGCCTGAAGGAACGCCTGAACAACATGGGCAACCACCTGTCGGGGGGCGAGCAGCAGATGCTGACCATCGGCCGCGCCTTGATGACCAATCCCGAGCTGCTGATCCTCGACGAGGCGACCGAGGGCTTGGCCCCCCTGATCCGCAAGGAAATCTGGGCGGTGATCCGCGCCATCAAGGCGACCGGGATCGCCGCGATCATCGTCGACAAGAACGTCAAGGCGCTGATGGAAATCTGCGACTCGGCCGTCGTCATGACCAAGGGCTGCGTCGTCTTCAGCGGCCCGGCGGCGGATTTCGCGGCCGACGCCGATCTGCGCGCCCGGCACCTCGGCGTTTAGAAATCAATACGTCTCGACGTGGTAGCGGCCCTGGCGCTGCATCGCGGCGCGGACGGATTCCCAATCCAGCCCCCGCTCGCGGCCGATCTCGGCGAGGGCCTCCTCGCAGCCTTTTTCCATGCCCTTGAGGCCGCAGATGTAGACGAACGTGTTTGCGCTCGCCAGCAATTCGCCCAGCGTCGCCGCCCGGGCGCGCATTTTATCCTGGACGTACTCCTTCGGCCGGCCGGCGGCGCGGGAAAACGCCAGGTTCACGTCGATCAGCGAAGACGGCAATTTCATCAAGGGGCCGAAATACGGCAACTCGCCCGGCGTGCGCGCGCCGAAGAACAGGATCATTTTGCCGCCCGCGTCGGCGTCGTGACGGCGGCGGCGCTCGGTGAAGGCGCGGAACGGCGCCGAGCCGGTGCCGGTGCAGATCATGACGATGTTCGCTTCCGCGTGATTGGGCATCAGGAAGGAATCGCCGAAGGGACCGGTGACGGTCACCTTGTCTC
>CAYIQU010000334.1:0-2819 GCA_964365645.1 uncultured Hyphomicrobiales bacterium
GAACGCGAAGATTCTGGTCAACGCCGGGGGCTTCGCGCCCGCGCTCGACCCCAAAAAGTTCCGCGACCCCGACGTCACCGCCCGGGGCGAACGCCGCGCGGTGGTGGCCCTGACCCGACTCCGCACGCTCTGGTTCAACACCGGCAGCCTGTGCAACGTCGCCTGCCGGGGCTGCTACATGGATTCGAGTCCCCGCAACGACCGGCTCGCCTACCTGACGCCCTCGGACGTCGCCGAACGGCTCGATGAAATCGCCCGGCTGAAACTGCCGGTCGAGGAAATCGCCTTCACCGGCGGCGAGCCGTTCATGAACCGCGACTTGCCGGCGATGCTGGCGGACGCGCTGGCACGCGGCTTCCGCGTTTTGGTGCTGACCAACGCCATGACGCCGATGCAGCGGCGCACGAAAGAATTGCTCGCGCTCAAGCGCCGCCACGGCCGGGCGTTGACCATCCGCGTTTCGCTCGACCACCACACGCCCGAGAAGCACGAGGCGGTGCGCGGCCCCGGCACCTGGGCACCGGTCATCGCCGGCCTCGAATGGCTGGCCGAGAACGGATTCGCCATCGCGGTCGCCGGGCGGATGCGCTGGAGCGAAAGCATGGACGAGGCGCGCGCCGGCTACGCGCGGCTGTTCGCCGCCCAAGACATCCCGCTGGATGCCTTCGATCCCGCCGTCACCGTCCTGTTTCCGGAAATGAACGAGGCCCACGACGTGCCCGAAATCACGGTGCATTGCTGGGACATCCTCGGCGTCGCGCCGGAATCGATGATGTGCGCGAGCGCGCGCATGATCGTCAAGCGCCGCGCCGCCGCCGATACCGCCGTCGTCCCCTGCACGCTGCTGCCCTACGATCCCGCTTTCGAGATGGGCGCGACGCTGAAAGAATCCGCCGGCGCGGTCAAGCTCAACCATCCCCACTGCGCGCGCTTTTGCGTGCTGGGCGGCGCCAGTTGCAGCCCGTGATTCCAGCCGCCCTCGATCTCGGCGAACTGAAAGGCCCGGTGCTGTGCTTCGGCGGGCCGTATGGGAACCTCGAGGCGACGGAGGCCCTGTTGGCGCAAGCGCGCCGCTTGGGCATCCCCGCCGGCAACGTCGTCTGCACCGGCGACGCGGTCGCCTATTGCGCCGACCCGGCGGCCGTCGTCGCCCGCCTCCGCGCCGACGGCGTCCACGTCGTCATGGGCAACTGCGAGGAATCGCTGGGGCTTGAGCGCGCCGATTGCGGCTGCGGCTTCGAGGCGGACAGCCCGTGCGACGTGCTGTCGCGCGAATGGTTCGCGTTCGCCCGGCGCGAACTCGACGACGAGGCGAAGGCCTGGATGGCGGGATTGCCGAGGCGAATTCGATTCACGGTGGGCGGGCGGCGCTTCGCCGTCATCCACGGCGGCGCGGCGGACATCGGCCGGTTCATCTTCGCCTCGACGCCCACGGCCGAAAAGGAACGGGAGTTCACCCGCCTCGACGCCGAAGCGCCGGCGGACGTCCCCCTCGATGCCGTCATCGCCGGCCATTGCGGCCTGCCGTTTAGCGAATGGGTCGGAGACAAGCTTTGGCACAATCCCGGCGTGATTGGGATGCCCGCCAACGACGGCCGCCCGGAAACGTGGTTTTCGATCCTGACGCCCGGCGCGGAAACCGCCGGCGGCGGCATCGCGATCGCGCACCAGTCCCTCTCTTATGATTATCGCCGGGCGGCCGCGCGCATGGAGGACGCCGCGCTGGGCGCGCCCTATGCCCGGGCGCTGGTCTCGGGCCTTTGGCCCGACCAGGGCGTGCTGCCCGCCCCCGAACGCGCGGCCCGGCAAAAACCCTTGCGGCCGTGGCGGCTTGCGTGGCCCGCGACCCGGATCGAGGCCGCCTGAGGGCGGATTTCCTTTGGAAAAAGCCGTTCCCGGCCCCGTTGTTCCGGCCGCGCGGCATAACCATATGGACTCAACCGCGCCCGGCGGGGGATCATGATCCGCCCCACCGCAACCGCCCGGCGCGCCTTCCCGAGGAAACACGAGAGACCCCCGATGACGATGCCCGAGTCCGATCCGACCGCCGCCCGGCCCGACGGGGCCTACGCCAAGACGACGCGCGCGATCACCGTTTCCGTCCAGCCGACCTTCCTGCGCGATCAGTCCACGCCCGAGGAAGGCCACTTCGTCTGGGCCTATCACGTCCGCATCGAGAACCACTCGAACCGCGCCGTGCGGCTGCTGGACCGCTATTGGCGGATCACCGATTCGCACGGCCGCGTCCAGGAAGTGCGCGGGGAAGGCGTCGTCGGCAAGCAGCCCACGCTGATTCCGGGCGACGCGTTCGAATACACCAGCGGCACGCCGCTGGCGACGCCGTCGGGCTTCATGACCGGCAGCTACCAGATGGAAGGCGAGAACGGCGAACGCTTCGAGGTCGAGGTGCCCGTTTTCTCGCTCGACAGCCCGCACCAGCCGTCGCGCCTGAATTGACCCCCGAAAGGATTTTTCCATGAGCCGCCGCAAACCCCTGAGCGCGGTCGCCGGGCGCAACGGCGCCCTCGCGCCGCGCCCGAGCCGGGCCGAGGCCGAAGAGGCCGTCCGCACCCTGTTGCGCTGGGCCGGCGACGATCCCACCCGCGAGGGCTTGGTCGAAACGCCCGCCCGCGTCGCGCGCGCCTACGCGGAATATTTCAGCGGCTACGACGCCGACCCGGTCGCCCTCTTGCGCCGCACCTTCGAGGAAACCGAGGGCTACGACGAAATCGTCCTGTTGCGCGACATCCGCTTCGAATCGCACTGCGAACACCACCTGGCCCCCGTCATCGGGCGCGCCCACGTCGCCTACCTGCCGC
>CAYIQU010000335.1:0-2800 GCA_964365645.1 uncultured Hyphomicrobiales bacterium
GACGCCTGCTGCGCCTGCATGGACAATCCCGACGTGACGGTGGAAGACCTGATCCGCGACCACGTGCAGGGACCCGATTTTCCCACCGGCGGCATCATCCTGGGCAAGGGCGGCATCCTGTCGGCCTATCGCACCGGGCGCGGCAGCATCATCATTCGCGGCAAGACGAGCATCGAGGAAATTCGCAAGGACCGGATGGCGATCGTCGTCCACGAGATCCCCTACCAGGTCAACAAGGCGCGCATGATCGAGACCATGGCCGACGCCGTGCGCGACAAGCGCATCGAGGGCATCGCCGATTTGCGCGACGAGTCGGACCGCGACGGGGTGCGCGTGGTGATCGAGCTGAAGCGCGAGGCGGAACCCAAGGTGGTGCTGAACCAGCTTTACCGCTACACGCCGCTGCAATCGAGCTTCGGCATCATCATGCTGGCGCTCGACGGCGGTCGCCCGCGGCTGATGGGCTTGAAGGACGTTCTCACCGCCTTCATCGCGTTTCGCGAGGAGGTCATCCGCCGCCGCACGGTGTTCGAACTGGGCAAGGCCCGCGAGAAAGCGCACATCTTGGCCGGCCTTGCCGTCGCGGTCGCCAACATCGACGAGGTCATCGCGCTGATTCGCGCCGCCAAGGACCCGCAGATCGCCAGGGAAAAGCTGATGGCCAAGGCCTGGCCGGCGACCGAGGTGGCGGCCATGATCGCGCTCTTGGACGAACCGGGCCACAAGGTGATCGACGGCAAATACACGCTGTCCGAGGCGCAGGCCAAGGCGATCCTGGAACTTCGCCTGCACCGCCTGACCGGGCTGGAGCGCGACAAGATCGGCGGCGACTTGAAGGACTTGGGCGTTCAGATCGAGCGATACCTCGCCATCCTCGCCTCCCGCGACGAGCTCTACAAGGTGCTGCGCCGGGAACTGCTGGCGATGAAGGAGCAATTCGCCAATCCGCGCCGCACGACCTTCGGGGAAGGCGAGTTCGAGGGCGAAACCGACGAAGACCTGATCCAGCGCGAAGACATGGTCGTCACCGTCACCAGCACCGGCTACATCAAGCGAGTGCCGCTGTCGACCTACCGGGCGCAACGGCGCGGCGGCAAGGGCCGCACCGGCATGGCGACCAAGGAAGAGGATTTCGTCAGCCAAGTCTTCGTCGCCAACACCCACACGCCGATGCTGTTCTTCTCCTCGACCGGCATCGCTTACAAGCTCAAGGTCTACAAGCTTCCGCTGGGCACGCCGACCTCGCGCGGCAAGGCGCTGGTCAACCTGTTGCCGCTGAAGGAAGGCGAGACCATCACCACGGTCATGCCGCTGCCCGAGGACGAGTCCTCGTGGGACAATCTTTTCGTCATGTTCGCGACCCGCACCGGCGACGTGCGTCGCAACCGCCTGTCCGACTTCACCAACGTCTGGGCGACGGGCAAGATCGCCATGAAGCTGGAACCGGGCGACAGCCTGGTTCGCGTCCGCACCTGTTCCGAGGCCGAAGACGTCTTCCTCTGCACCCGTTCGGGCAAGTGCACCCGTTTTTCGGTCGGGGATATCCGCGTGTTCGCCGGGCGCACCTCGACCGGCGTGCGCGCCATCAAGCTGGCCGACGACGATTACGTCATCTCCATGTCCATGCTGCATCACATCGATTTCGACACCGAGGAGCGCGACGGCTATCTCCGCCTTGCCGCCGCTCGCAGGGGCTCGCCCGCCCCTTCGGGCCGACGGGCCGAGGGCGCCGAAGAAACGGTCCCGGCCGAGTCCCCGGAGGGCGCCGCGCCGGCCGCCACGCTATCCGATGACCGCGCGGCCGAGTTGGCGGCGGCCGAGGAGTTCATCCTGTCCGTCACCGAAAACGGCTTCGGCAAGCGCTCGTCGGCCTACGAATACCGCATCGCCAATCGCGGCGGGCAGGGCATCGCCAACATCGACGTCTCGGAGCGCAACGGCCGGGTGGTCGCCTCGTTCCCGGTCAAGGACACGGATCAGATCATGATGGTGTCCGACGGCGGGCAACTGATCCGGATTCCGGTCGCCGACATCCGCATCGCCGGGCGCACGACCCAGGGCGTGACCCTGTTCAAGACCGCCGAGGGCGAGCACGTCGTTTCCGTCACCCGCTTGCGCGAGCCGGAAGATGATGGCAAGGGCAATGGAAACGGCGAAGAGAGCGATCCGCCGTCGGCCGCCCCTGAAGGTGCAGCCGAAGCGGCGGCCGATCCCCTGGGCGAAACACTGGGCGAACAGCCGGACGCCGAGGGCTAGTCGCGATCGCATGGAAAGGAACAGTCCATGAAAGGCGCACAATCGGCCCGAAGCGGCGCCCGGAACGGCGGGGGAGCCCCTCGGCGACCCCCTGCGCACGTCGGCATCTATCCCGGCACGTTCGATCCGGTGACCAAGGGGCATCTCGACATCATCGCCCGGGCGACCCGGGTGGTGGATCGCCTGGTGGTCGCGGTCGCGGTCAACGCCGGGAAGGAACCGCTGTTCTCGCTGCCCGAGCGGGTGGCGATGGTCGAGCGCGAGGTCGTCCACCTTCCCAACGGCGACGGCAGCCGGATCAAGGTCGTCCCGTTCGGCACGCTGCTGATGGATTTCGTCGGCGAGATCGGCGCCTCGGTCATCGTGCGCGGCCTGCGCGCGGTTTCGGACTTCGAATACGAATTCCAGATGGCGGGCATGAACGCGCGCTTGAACCCCAAGATCGAGACCATCTTTTTGATGGCCGCCGACCGCTATCAGTTCATTTCGTCGCGCTTCGTCAAGGAAATCGGCCGGCTCGGCGGCGACGTCGGCCATTTCGTCT
>CAYIQU010000336.1:0-2797 GCA_964365645.1 uncultured Hyphomicrobiales bacterium
GGCGCGCGCGCCCGCGCCGCCCAGCCCCGAAGCCGCCCGCCGCCTGGCCACGCCGATCCCCGCGCGACGGCCCGAGCCGAGCCGGCTGGAATCCCCCGACGCCCGGCGCCTGATAGTCGGCCGCGAGATCTGCCTCAGCGGCGAGATCACGTCGTGCGACAAGCTGGTGGTCGAGGGTCGGGTCGAGGCGACCATCATCGGCGCCCGCGCCGTCGAGGTCATGCCGGGCGGCGTCTTTCGCGGCCGCGCCGAAGTGGAGGAAGTCGACGTCGCCGGCCTGTTCGAGGGCGAATTGATCGCGACCGACCGTCTCGTCATCCGTTCCGGCGGGCGCGTGTCGGGCTCGGTCCGCTACGGCCGCATCGTCATCGAATCGGGCGGCGAGATCGCGGGCGACATGCAAACCCTCGCCGACGCGGACAAGCCCCGCCGCGCCCTGCCTGCGCCGGATTCCTCGGACAATGCGGATTAGTCGCCTCGTTCCGATGCGGTCTTCTTTGCTTCGGGCCGGCGCCGTCGCCGGCGCGTTGGCGATCCTGTCGGCCTGCGCGCCGGCGATGGATGCCGCGCTGGACGCGGCCACCAGTTTTCCCAATCCCGTCGCCGTCGCCGTCGCGCCGTTCGCGCCGCCCGCCGATCCCCAGGCGCTGATCGGCCATTCGGGCCGCGAGGTCGAGGGCTGGCTGGGCGAGCCGCAGTTGAAGCGCCGCGACCCGCCCGCCGAGATGTGGCAGTACCGCGATCCGTCGTGCGTGGTGGATTTCTTTCTCTACGGCGACAAGTCGGTCCCCGACGGCGCCGCGATCTCGGTCTCCCACGTCGAAATCCGCCCGCGCGAGGCGGACGCGCGCGCCTGCCTCAGCGCGATCCGCGCCAACGGCCGCCGGGCGTCCTCGGGCGGGTAGGCTTTTTCTCTTTTGCTTCTTCTGTCCCCGGCGTCGTCTTGTCCGGGAACGCGCACACGTCGCGCGCGACGCAATCGGCGCATCGGGGCGCGCGCGCCTTGCATATGTAGCGCCCGTGCAGGATCAGCCAGTGATGCGCGTGGCGCAGGTACTTCGCCGGCGTGCGGGCGATCAGGCCGTCCTCGACTTCGCGCGGCGTTTTTCCCGACGCCAAGCCGGTACGGTTGGCGACGCGGAAGACGTGGGTATCGACCGCCAACGTCGCTTCGCCGAAGGCGATGTTCAGGACCACGTTCGCGGTCTTGCGCCCGACGCCGGGCAGCGCCTCCAGCGCCTCGCGCCCGCGCGGTACCTGGCCGCCGTGTTGTTCGACGAGTATTTTCGACAGCGCGATGATGTTGGCCGACTTGGTGTTGTAAAGGCCGATGGTCTTGACGTGGCTTTTGAGGGCGTCCAGTCCCAGGGCCAGCATCTTGCGCGGATCGTCGGCGATCTTGAACAGCTTAGCCGTCGCCTTGTTGACGCCGGTGTCGGTCGCCTGCGCCGACAGCACCACGGCCACCAGCAGCGTGTAGGGATTGACGTATTCCAACTCGCCCTTGGGGTGCGGATTGGCGGCTTTGAGGCGGGCGTAGAACGCCTCGACGGCTTTGGGACTTAACGCGGGTGTTTTCATGGGGCGGGCGTTTGCGCTAGCTTGAACCAGGGGGCGACTCTTTTTACCAGATCGGCCGGTCCATGGCATCCACGCCCGACTTCCACGAAGACCGTCCTTTTCCGCTGGCGCGCACGTTCCGCCGCCGCATCCTGCCGGGTTTCGCCTTGTTCGTCGCGGCGCTGCTGGCGATCACGGTTTTAGCCGCCCATTACGTCACCGAATCCATTTATCTCGAACAGGCCCAACGCCGCGCCGCGGCCATCGCGCACGCCGTCGCCAAGACCGTGCCGGAAACCTGGGACGGGTTTCTCGCCGGACGGAATTTATCGACGGGCGAAATGGCGGCGCTGCGCGACGCCTTTGGCCACGAGGTCGAGGAGTTCGATCTGGTCAAGCTCAAGGTTTACGACCTGGCCGGACGGACGCTGTTTTCCTCCGACGGCGAAGGCCTCGGCAAGATCGAAACCGGCGCGGCGCTGCGCCGGGTGCTCGACCGCAAGAAACCCTCCCTGGCGCGCGGCCGGGGACCGAACGACGAAATCACCTACGAGCTTTATGTGCCCCTGTTCGGCGGCGCGGGCGGCGGCGCGGACGACGGCGAGTCCTTGCGCGCGGTGGTCGAGCTGTACGAACCGGTCGGCTACATCGACGCGATCATGATCCGCGCCGTCGCCGCGCCGGTTGTCGTGCCGGGCGCGTTGCTCGCCCTGCTCGCCCTCGTGCTGGGGCGGCTGGTGTCCCGGGCGCAGGCCGACATCGACGCCCGTACCGGCGCGCTGGTGTCGTTGCGCCGCAAGCTGGAAACCTTCGTCTCGGCGGGCGCGGTCGCGGCGGCGCGCGAGGCGGGCGGCGCGGGCGACATTCCCTCGCGCCGGGTGCGCTGCTCGTTGTTCTATTCCGACGTGCGCGCCTTCACCGCTTTTTCCGAAACCCACGCGCCCGAGGCGGTCGTCGATTTTCTCAATCGCCTGATGGCCCTGCAGGTGCGCGTCGTGCAAGCCCACGGCGGCGACGTGGATAAATTGATCGGCGACGCGCTGCTGGCGCGCTTCGACGGCGCGGATTCGGCGGCGCGCGCCATTGCCGCGGCGCGCGACGTTCTCGCCGCCGTGCGCGCGGCCGCCATCGCGCCCGGCGTCGGCATCGGCGTGTTCACCGGCGAACCGATCCTGGGCGCCATCGGCCCGGCCGAGCGGCGCGATTTCACCGTCATCGGCGACGCGGTCAACGTCGC
>CAYIQU010000337.1:0-2795 GCA_964365645.1 uncultured Hyphomicrobiales bacterium
GGGGAAGGGCCCGCATCCGATCCGTGGCTCGGGGCATGGGACGGTGTTCGGGTGTTCATCTTGTCGTGGAAGCGGGCGGCCTGTCCGAGGGCGGTCATGGCACATACTCCACATCAGGGTCCAAGATCGGTTCGAAACCTTGGGGGACTGTTCGTGCGATCCCCATGCTGGGGAATCTACTTCTCCAGGGAAGCGACAACAATTCCTTTATTTATCAGTAAGTTGTCGACAATTTCTCTAAAATTTTAGAGATCGATGAAAGCCCCGCCCAAGGCCGTCGCCTGGGCCTTCTTGGCGGCCAGGCGTTCGGCGGTCTTGGGTTTGTCGACGATGAAGCGGATGTGTGCAGGCCCCGCCCGACGACCTGACGGCGACGCGGCGTCGATGGGTCGGGCCGAGAACAAGGCCGGGGGTAAGAGGCGCGGCCATCGGGATCGACCTTTCGGGGTCGGCGAGGGAAGGGACTCTAACCGGAAGGATGATGTTGTCCATCCCATCGGCGCCGGACTACAAATAACGGACGCGCGACAGAAGCGAGGGAATCGTCCATGGCCAAACCGGCGCGGCGCACGCGGAAAAAAACGGCGGTTTCGGCCGGGCGGAGTCTCGATCGCTTCAAGGCGATCCGTCTTTTGTCCCTCGACGTGGACGGGGTTCTGACCGACGGCGGCCTTTATTACGCCGACGACGGGACCGTTTCCCGGAAATTCAGCGTCCGCGACGGGGTCGGCATCAAGCGGGTTCTCGCGCTGGGGATCGCGGTGGCCATCGTTTCGGCCGGCACGACCCAGTCGATCCACCATCGGGCGCGGACCTTGGGCGTGCGCCACGTGATGACCGGGGTCGAAAATAAGCGCGCGGCGATCGAAAAGCTCTGCCGCGATCTTGGCTGCGCGCTGGCCGAGACGGCCCACGTCGGCGACGACCTCAACGATCTGCCGTTGCTCGAGGCGGTCGGCCTGCCGCTGTCGGTCGCCGACGCGGTCCCCGAGGCGCGGGCCGCCGCCCGTTACGTCACCCGCCGACGCGGCGGGGAGGGGGCGGTTCGCGAGATTTGCGATCTCTTGGCGGCGGCGCGCGGCGGCGGCAAACGCGCGCCCCGATCCGGCGACGGCTGAGATCGTGGTTAACAGAGAACCGGAAACTCCCGGTCTCCGGCTGCCCTGCCGATTGTTCGCCCCTTGGAAAGCGGTGTAAAATCGCTCGTATGCGTACCCTGGGCGTTCGCGGGCGATCTTCTTTTACGGCGATACTGCTGGCTGTCGGGCTGGCGGCCGCTCTCGGCGGGTGCGCGCGCGCCGAACCTTATGTCTACAGGGCGGCCGAGTTCGACCGTCGCGTTCTCGGCAAGGCCCCGGTGACCGTTCCGGGGGAAATCCAGGTTTGCTATTCGAAACTGGGAACAAACCCCGACGAGGTCGTCCGTCTTGCCGAAGAGGAGTGCGCGAAATACGGCAAGTCGGCGCAGTTCATCGGCAACGAGATTTATCAATGCCCCGTGTCGACGCCCATCGCGGCCCGCTATTACTGTTGCCCGTCCCCCCTGGAATTGGTGAGTGGGTTTCGTTGCAACCCGGCGGGCGCCCAGGTCGAACGGATGACCGCGGACGAGATCCGGCGGGAAAAGAAACGCGCGGTATCGGACCCGAGTCCATCGCGATACTGAAGATCGAGAACGGTTTTGGCGAACGAGCAGAACGCACGGCGTAACCAGAAAGGAGAAGGATTCATGAGCAGAACGCGATTGATCGGCGGCGCCGTCGGCGCCGCGTTGTCGGCTCTCCTGGTCACAGGATGCGGGCAACAACGCTTTACCGGCGCGGAAATGACCGGGGCGACCCTGGGCGCGGCCGCGGGCGGCGCGCTCGGCTACCAGATGGGCGGCGGCCTGGCCCAGACGGTGTTTACCGCCGGCGGCGTGCTCCTCGGCGGCGCGACCGGCTACATGATCGGCCGCCGCTTCGAGCCCTCCGACCGGGCCAGGTACGGGCAAACCCTCGGCGTCGCGCTGGCCGGCGCCGACGACGGCGAGACGCTGCATTGGCGCAACCCCGAAACGGGCCGGAACGGCACCGTTCGCCCGGTTCGATCCTATCATCGCGGCGGGGACGATCAGCTTTGCCGCGATTACCGCTCGGCGGTCAATTTCGAGGTCGACGTCGCCACCGGTTCCGGCACCGCTTGCCGCGATACCGACGGTCGATGGAACCTGATCGCCGAAGCGTTTGGCTGACGTCGGAACAGGGCGCGCCGTCATGAACGCCGTTCTCGGCGCGGCCGCGTTCTATGGCGCCATGGTCGGCGGGATCTATTTGATCCAGCGCAGCATGATGTATTACCCCGGCGCCGAGATACCGGTTCCGGGGGCGAGCGGCGTGCCCGAAATGAGCCCCGTTCGCGTGACCACCGCCGACGGCCTGACGCTGGTCAGCTGGTACCGATCCGCGCCGCCGGGAATGCCGACGGTCGTATTCTTTCACGGCAACGCCGGCACCATCGGCGATCGCGGATTCAAGGCGCGTGCGTTCCTCGACGCCGGGTTCGGTCTGGTTCTGGTCGGCTATCGCGGCTACGGCGGCAATCCGGGGCATCCGAGCGAGGACGGATTCTACGCCGACGGACGCGCGATCATCGATAGGCTCGTCCGCGACGGCGTGCCCCTGTCCACGATGGCGCTCTACGGCGAATCCTTGGGCAGCGGGATCGCGGTTCAATTGGCTTCCGAGGCGGCGCGGGCGGGGTCTCCGGTCGGCGCGGTGGTGCTGGAGGCGGCCTTCGATTCCATGGCGTCGGCG
>CAYIQU010000338.1:0-2794 GCA_964365645.1 uncultured Hyphomicrobiales bacterium
CCGCGTCCAGGGCCGCGCGGCCCGGCCGCTGGAGTTTCAACAGGCGAAGCGCGCCCCGGCCGCACGCGACCGTCGCGCGCTCGTCGAGGACTTCTCCCGGCGAACCGTTCCCCGCCGTTGCGGTTGCCGCCAGAACCTTGATCCGCTCGCCGCCGTGCTCGAACCACGTTCCCGGCCACGGATCGAAAGCCCGCGCCATGCGCGCCAGGTCCTCGGCGGGTTTGGTCCAATCGAGTTTGCCCTCGTCGCGGGAAAGCTTGGCGGCATAGGTGACGCCATTCTCGGGTTGCGGCCGGGCTTTGAGCGTTCCCGCCGCGACGCCGGCCAGGGCGTCGATGACTAGCCGCGCGCCCAATACCGCCAGCGCGTCGTGCAGCGCGCCCGCCGTCGTCGCCGGGCCGATGGAGACTTTCTCGGCGAGCAGCATCGCGCCGGTATCGAGTCCCTCGTCCATCCGCATGATGGTGACGCCGGTTTCCGCGTCGCCCGCCAAGATGGCGCGCTGGATCGGCGCCGCGCCCCGCCACCGCGGCAGCAAGGACGCGTGCACGTTGAGGCACCCCAAGCGCGGCGCGCTCAGAACCGCCGCCGGCAGGATCAACCCATAGGCCGCGACCACGGCGGCGTCGGCCGCCAGCGCCGCGAATTCCTTTTGCGCCGCGTCGTCCTTCAGCGTCTTGGGCGTTTTGACGGGCAGTCCCCATTCCCGCGCGGCGGCGTGGACCGGGCACGGGCGTTCATGCTGGCCGCGCCCGGCGGGCTTGGGCGGCTGGGCGTAGACCGCACGGACGCGGTGCCCGGCATCGAGGAGCGCGCGCAAGGACGGCACCGCGAAATCGGCGCTGCCCATGAACACGAGATCGAGGGTCGGGATTGGCGGCATGACCCCTCACCATACCGCCCGGCCGCAAGCCGCTCTAGAGTTTCTCGAAGGTTTCGAGCATCCGCTTTTTCTGGGCGGCGTCGGGCAGCCGGCCGCGGCCCGCGCCCAGGTTGTCGGTCATGTGCCGGGGCTGGGTGGTGCTGGGAATGGCGGCGGTCACGCCCGGCGTGGCGAGGACGAACTTGAGAAAAAACTGCCCCCAGCTTTCGGCGTCGAACTCGCGCGCCCATTCGGGCAGCGGCTTGCCGCGCGCCGCGCGGAACACGCCGCCCCGGCCGAACGGCACGTTGACGAGAACCGCCATGCCGAGGTCCTTGGCCAGCGGCAAGACACGACGCTCCGATTCGCGCGCGTCGATGGAATAGTTGATCTGGATGAAGTCGAGGGGGTGGGCGCGCATCGCCTTCTCCAGCCCCTCCAATCCGCCCGCGTGATAATGGGTCGCGCCGATGTAGCGCACTAGGCCATGCTCCTTCAGCCGCCGCGCCGTCTTCATGTGGACGTCGAGGTCGCGCAGGTTGTGGATTTGGATCAAGTCGATTGTGTCGGTCCGCAGATCCTTAAGCGAACCCTCGAACTGGCCGATGCCCGCCTGTTCGCCGGAAATGGAAATCTTGCTGGCGATGAAGGTCTTCGGCCGCAGGGCCAGCTCGGCCAGCGCCCGGCCGATGATCGTCTCGGCCTGGGCGTAGACCGGCGCGGTGTCGATGACCGCGCCGCCGCCCTCCAGCAGCACGCGGATGACCTCCTTGCGCGCGGCGAAGGCGGCCTCGTCGGCGGCGTGGCTGAATTCATAGGCGGTGCCGAGTCCGATGACCGGAATCGCCTCGCCCGATTTCGGAATCGCGCGTTTCAGCAAAGGCTGATCGGCGGCGAAGGCGAGCGGCCCGCTCGTCACGGTCGCGGCGGCGGCGGCGCCCGCCAGCTTCAGGAATTCGGCCCGGGTCATGGTGCGCGTCGGGATCATGGCTCGATCTCCCCTGCGGTTACGGTTTGGCCAGCGCCATTTTATCCTGGGCGCGGCCGAGCATCCAGGCGGTCGCCGCCCAAACCAGGCCCAGGGGCACGCACAACAGCGCGATGGTCGCGACGTCGAGGCCCAACCCCCGCGCCAGGCCGTTGTAAAGCCAGCCGCTGGCGGCGTCGCCGCCGCGATAGACGACGGTGTCGATGAAGTTCTTGGCCTTGTATTTCTGCTCGCGGGTCACGACCGTGTACAGCACCTCGCGCGCGGGCCGCGTCACCGCGTAGTCCGAGGTCCGGCGCACGATCTGGAAGCCGACCAGCAGGGCGACGGTCGGCGCGGCGGCCAGCAGGCCGAAGCCGGCGATCGTGACGGCCGGCAAAACCGTCAGCGCGACGACGACGCCGAAGCGTTTCATGATCCGCCCGGCGAGAAAGACCTGGACGGCAATGGTCAGCGTCGAGACGGCGAGATCGATGAAGGCGAACACGCGGGTTCGTTCCGCCGAGGCGGCGAAGGCGTTCTTCACGATCTCGGCCTGCTCGAAATAAAGCACGGTCGAGGTCGCGGTGAAGAGGGCCATGAACAGGCAGATGCCGAGCAGGTAGGGCGACTTCGCCACCTCGGTGACGCCGGCGAGAATCCCGCCGCCGATGATGGGCGGATCGGCCTGTGAATGGAGGGGCCGGTCCGGATCGGGATGCGGCCGGACGAGAAGGGCGAGACGGCGCACGCAGTAAATCGCGAACACCAGCAGCGCCGCCGAAATCAGCATCAGGTTGGCGGGGCCGATCGCGACGGCGAACTGGACGGTCAGCAAGGGGCCGGCGATGGTGCCCGCCGTGCCGCCCGCGGCGATGAAGCCGAACAGGCGCTTGCCCTGGGCGTTGGTGAAGATGTCGGCCATGAAGCTCCAGAACACCGACACCACGAAGAGATTGAACACG
>CAYIQU010000339.1:0-2781 GCA_964365645.1 uncultured Hyphomicrobiales bacterium
GCTCGATCGCCGACTGGACCATCGGCCCGCGCCAGATGATCGGGCTTTCCTCGTCCACCATGAAACCGATGGACATGCACTTGACGCCGAAATTTTCCATGGCGTCGAGGGACTTGCCGTCCTGGGAGGTCGGCTGGCCGACGATGCCCATCATGCGCGGCAACGAGGGGCCGTAGATGTCGGCGTCGAGAATGCCGACCTTGCGGCCGATGGCGGCCAACGCCATGGCGAGATTGACCGCGGTGGTCGACTTGCCGACGCCGCCCTTGCCCGACGCCACCGCGACGATCGAGCGCACGCCCGGCATCAGCGCCTGGGGCGCCTGCCCGTGTCCCTGGGCGGGCCCGTGACCATGTCCATGATCGTGGCCGTGGTCATGGCCGTGATCGTGACCATGGTCATGCCCGCCGGCCTGTTGGCCGTTGCCGCCCCGACTATTTCCGCTTGGGCGCTCGGCGGTGAGCACCACGGTCGCCGAAACGACGCCGGGCAGGCCGTGCACGACCTTTTCCGCCTGCTTGCGCATGGGTTCCATCTTGGCGCCGCGCGAGGCATCCACCTCGATGGCAAACGCCACGTGGCCGCCCTTGACCTGCAAGCCCTTGACCAACCCTAAGGTGACGATGTCCTGGTCGCGCTCGCCGTCGACGACGCGCTTCAAGGCTTCCAGGATTTGGTGTTCGGTGACGTCCGCCATGACTTCCTTGCTCCTCAAATCTCGCGAAAAAACCGTTTCGACCGCGCCGGCATCCGGGGATTGCCGCGCTTTCGGCCGGGGCCCTTGCAACGGGGTTGGGCCGCATTGCGTGCCCGGGGCGCTTGCCCTATATAAAACCCCCCGCGGCCGCCTCCCTCCAAGTAACATCAGGAAATCGAAATACAAGGGGGCAAATGGGTGGATAATATCCCCTCTTTGCAAAGGGCCAGGACGGCGGCGCGCGGCGACGGCGAATTTCAAGAACCGAAGGCGGAACGATCGATGAGCTGGAAGAACCAAGGCGGCCCGTGGGGTGGTGGTGGCGGCGGCGGCAACGGCGGCGACGGCGGCGGCCAGAACCCCTGGGGCGGCGGTCGCGGCGGTCGCGGCGGCCCGTCTATCCCCGAGCCCCCCGATCTCGAGGACCTTCTCCGGCGCGGCCAGGACCGGTTCCGCCGCGCGTTGCCCGGCGGCTTCGGCGGCGGGCGGGTGATCGGGCTCGCGGTGCTGGCCGGCGTCGCGCTCTGGCTCGCCAGCGGCTTCTATCGCGTCCAGCCGGGCGAACTCGGCGTCGAGATGCTGTTCGGCAAGTATCTGCGCGTTACCACGCCCGGCCTGAACTACTGGCTGCCCCGGCCGATCGGCCAGGTGGTGACGCCCAACGTCGAGCGCACCAACCAGATCAACATCGGCTTTCGCGGCCAGGGCGATCCCAGCGGCGGCGCGGTGTGCGACGTGCCCCAGGAAAGCCTGATGCTGACCGGCGACCAGAACATCATCGACATCGATTTCGTCGTCCAGTGGCGCGTCAAGAACGCGGGCGATTTCCTGTTCAACATCCGCGAGCCGGAACCGACCATCAAGCTCGCCGCCGAAAGCTCGATGCGCGAGATCGTCGGCCAGACGACGCTGGAAGACGCGCTGACGGTCAAGCGCCAGGAAGTCGAACTGAAGACCAAGGAACTGCTGCAATCCATTCTCGACGAGTACGGCGCCGGCGTCTTCGTCTCCGACGTCAAGCTGCAAAAGGTCGATCCGCCGACCCAGGTGATCGACGCCTTCAACGACGTGCAGCGCGCCCGCCAGGACAAGGATCGCAAGCAGAACGAGGCCCAGACCTATTCCAACGACATCCTGCCGCGCGCCAAGGGCGAGGCCCAGCGCATGATCCAGGAAGCGACCGCCTATAAGGAACGCCTGATCCGCGAGGCCGAGGGCGAATCCAACCGCTTCCTGTCGGTCTACAACGCCTACCTCCAGGACAAGGACGTGACCCGCAAGCGCCTCTATCTGGAGCGGATGCAGCAAGTGCTGAAGGACTCGGAAAAAATCATCATCGACAAGGGCAACACCGGCGTCGTTCCCTACCTGCCGTTGCCCGAATTGCGCCGCCGCGCCCAGCCGCCGGTAGCCGCGCCCGCCGAGGGAGGCGTGAAATGAACCGTCCCATAGCCATCGTTTTCGCCGTTGTCGGGTTCGCGATCCTGCTGGTCGCGTCGAGCGCGACGTTCGTCGTCCAGCAGACGCAGCAAGCCCTGGTCCTGCAATTCGGCAATCCCGTGCGCGTCGAGCGCGAGCCGGGCCTCAAGTTCAAGATGCCGTTCATCCAGGACGTCACCTATTACGACCGGCGGATTCTCGATCTCGATCCGCCGATGCAGGAAGTGATCCTGGCGGACCAGAAACGCGTCAACGTCGACGCCTTCGCCCGGTTCCGCATTATCGATCCGCTCGAATTCCGCAAGCGCGCGGTCACGCTCACCAACTTCCGCCAGGTGTTCGGCGGGCTGCTCAATTCGGCCATCCGCTCCGAGGTCGCCAAGGTCGACCTGCAGGACATGTTGACCGGCAAGCGCACCGACGTCATGGACCGGATCAAGGACCTTTTGGTCAAGGAAGCACCCGGGTTCGGCGTCGAGGTGGTGGATTTGCGCATCGGCCGCACCGACCTGCCGGAAGCGACCAGCCAGGCGGTCTACAACCGCATGCGCTCCTCGCGCGTGGCCCAAGCCGCGCAATTGCGCGCCGAGGGCGAGGAGCTGAAGGCCAAGATCCAGGCCGACGCCGACCGCCAGCGCACCATC
>CAYIQU010000340.1:0-2126 GCA_964365645.1 uncultured Hyphomicrobiales bacterium
GCACGCTGGCCGACATCGGCCTGCGCCGGGACGAGATCCCCGCCTTCGTCGCCCTCACCATCGCCTCGGGCCCCGTGGCCGAAGCGGTTGCGGAACCGAAAGCCGCGCCGGTCCAGCCGAAGTACGAGCGTAAGCTCGCGGCCTAAGGCGCGACCCGATCCAAACGCGAAACGGCCGGCCCTCACGGGTCGGCCGTTTTTCGTCGCGCTTTATTCTTTAACGAGCCGCCGGCGCGTAGCCCCGGCGGGGGTTACGGTTTTGCCGGCGCGTAGCCGCGCCGGGAGTTACGGTTTTGCCGGCGCGTAGCCGCGCCGGGGGTTACGGTTTTGCCGGCGCGTAGCCGCGCCGGCGGAGGCAGTCCGCCGTCAGGCGCTCGATCCGCCGGGCGGCTTCGTGGCGCGACATCATCGAATCGTAGCTGCCCGGCCGCATGATGCCGTCGTCGCTGAACAGGCGGTCGCGGCGGACGTCGCGCTCGACTTCGGATTCGGCGCGACGGCGGCATTCCCGCTCGTCCTTGAGCTGCTGGGCTTCGTCGGTCTCGGGCCGTTGCCACGAGGTCCGGCCCACGTCCTCGGGCGCGCGGCAGGCGGCGAGAAGGCCGAGCGCGGCGACGGCCGGAAGGGCGATGAAAAAACGCCGTTTCATGCGCGGGCCGGCTTTTTGTCGCCGCCGTCGACGCAGCGGCGAATGGCCTCGGCGAAGGCGTCCGAATCCCACGTTGCCGCGCCGACGACGCGGGCGACTTCGCGGCCCTCGCGGTCGACCAGGATCGTGGTCGGCAGGCCCCCGATCTTCAGCGCCCGCCCGACCGCGCCGTTGACATCCAAGAGAACGGGCAGGGTCTTGATCCCGGCCCGTTGATGGAATTTCTCGACCAGGGCGGCGCCTTCCCGGTCCGAGGACAAGGGCAGCACCTCGATTCCGTCCTTTTCCAGCCGGGCGTTCAGGCGGTCGAGGTCGGGCATTTCCTTGACGCACGGCGCGCACCACGTCGCCCAGAAGTTGACGACCAGTCCCCGGCCGCGCATCTCGGCGAAGTGCCGCGCCTGGCCGGCCTTGTCGAAGAAGGGCGCCGCCGGCAAGGGTTGGGGCGGGACGGTGACGATAAAATTAACGAATTTCCCGGGCGGCGCGGCGCACGCGGGGGATCGCGGGAGGGTTTGCGGGCTTGCGCCGGGGCGGATATTAAAGACAATCATCACGGCCGCCAGCGTCGCCGCGACGACCGCGCCGGATACGATGATGCCGGCCCTGGTGCCCATGTCTTTCTTGCTTCTTTCTTCGCCCGGATTCCAACAGGCTTCGTTGTTCCATGACGACTAAAAAGGCGAAATCCCCGGCCGGCAAGCAAAACCGGAAAAGCCGCGCCCCGTCTGGCGGGTCGGCCGCCGCTTCGGGACGCGGGGCGAGCGCCATCTGGGGCGGCCGCTTCGCCGCCGGCCCGTCGGCGTTGATGGACAGCATCAACACCTCGATCGACGTCGACAAGCGGCTTCATGCCCAGGACATCGCCGCGTCCAAGGCGCACGCGCGGATGCTCGCCGCCCAAGGGATCATTTCCGCCGCCGACGGCAAGGCCATCGTCGCCGGGCTTGAGCGCGTCGCGGACGAAATCGCGGGCGGGCGCTTTCCGTTCCGGCGCGCGTTCGAGGACATCCACATGAACGTCGAGGCGCGCTTGGCCGAGATCGCCGGCGAGCCGGCCGGCCGGCTGCACACCGCGCGCTCGCGCAACGACCAGGTGGCGACCGATTTCCGGCTGTGGGTGCGCGACGCGCTCGACGCGCTGGACGGCCGGATCGAGACTCTTCAGGCGGCGCTGATCGCCAAGGCGGAACAGCACGCGGGCGCGATCATGCCCGGCTACACCCACCTGCAACCGGCGCAGCCGGTGACGCTCGGCCATCACCTGCTCGCCTACGTCGAGATGCTCGGGCGCGACCGCTCGCGCGTCGCCGACTGCCGCCGGCGGCTGAACGAATCGCCCCTCGGCGCGGGCGCGCTCGCCGGCACGTCGTTCGCCATCGACCGGGCGATGACGGCGTCCGCGCTCGGCTTCGACCGGCCGGCGGCGAATTCGCTCGACGCCGTGTCGGACCGCGACTTCGCCGTCGAGTTCCTGT
>CAYIQU010000340.1:2136-2780 GCA_964365645.1 uncultured Hyphomicrobiales bacterium
CCGTCGCGGCGCTGACCGCCATGCACCTGTCGCGGCTGGCCGACGAGATCGTCCTGTGGTGCAGCGACCATTTCGGGTTCCTGCGGCTGCCGGATTCGCTGACCACCGGCAGTTCGATGATGCCGCAGAAGCGCAACCCCGACGCCGCCGAACTGGTCCGCGCCAAGGCCGGACGCGTCTACGGCGCCCTGTTCACGCTGCTGACGGTGATGAAGGGCCTGCCGCTGACCTATTCCAAGGACATGCAAGAAGACAAGGAGCCGGTTTTCGACGCCGCCGACACCTTGGAACTCTGCCTCGCCGCCCTGACCGGCATGATCGCGCTGGGCGAATTCCAGACGGCGCGGATGAAGGCCGCCGCGGCGAAGGGATTCGCCACCGCCACCGATTTGGCCGACTGGCTGGTGCAAACCCTGCGGCTGCCGTTCCGGCGCGCGCACCACGTGACCGGGAAACTGGTCAAGCTCGCCGAAAGCCGCAACCGCGGGCTGGAAGATTTGTCGCTGGCCGAGATGCGCGCGGTGGAACCGGGCATCACCAAGGACGTTTATCGCGTGCTCGGCATCGAGAACTCGGTGCGTTCGCGCGCGAGCGCGGGCGGAACCGCGCCCGCCAACGTCAAGCGGGCGGCCGCCCCCCCCCCG
>CAYIQU010000341.1:0-2763 GCA_964365645.1 uncultured Hyphomicrobiales bacterium
CGTCCTCACCGAACAGGACCGGCGTATCGAGACCGGCGGCGATTCCACACATCCCGCCAATCGGGGCCGGATGTGCGTCAAGGGCGCGGCGCTGGGCGAAACGCTGGGACTCGAAGGCCGCCTGCTCCACCCCATGGTGGGCGGCCTGAGGACGGGCTGGAACAAAGCCCTCGACACGGTGGCCACGGGTTTCCGCCGCACGATCGAGCGGCACGGGCCGGACGCCGTCGCTTTTTACGTCTCGGGCCAGCTTCTCACCGAGGATTATTACGTCGCCAATAAGCTGATGAAGGGCTTCATCGGCTCGGCCAACATCGACACCAACTCGCGCCTTTGCATGTCGTCCAGCGTCGCCGGCCACGTGCGCGCCTTCGGCAGCGATACCGTGCCCGGGTGCTACGAGGACCTCGACCAGGCGGATTTGGTGGTCCTGGTCGGCTCCAACGCCGCCTGGTGCCATCCGGTGCTGTTCCGGCGCATCGTCGCGGCGCGCGAGAGCCGCCCGTCGATGCGGCTTGTGGTGATCGACCCGCGCCGCACCGCGACGGCCGAGGAAGCCGACCTCCACCTGCCCCTGCGGCCGGGGACGGACGCCATTCTCTTCAACGGGCTTTTCCGCCATTTGGCGCAAGGCGGGTTCGCCGGCCGGGAATTCGTTTCCCGGCACACGGAAGGATTCGACGCGGCGCGGGCCGCCGCCGAGAAAAACCCCGATGCGGCTACCACCTGCGATCTCGACCCCGCCTTGGTGGGACAATTTTTCGATTTGTTCGCGCGCACCGAGCGCGTCGTCACGTGTTATTCCCAAGGCGTGCATCAGTCGAGCAGCGGCAGCGACAAGGTCAACGCCATCATCAACTGCCACCTGCTCACCGGGCGGATCGGACGGCCCGGGATGGGGCCGTTTTCGCTGACCGGCCAGCCCAATGCCATGGGCGGGCGCGAAGTGGGCGGACTTGCCAATCAGCTCGCCGCCCATATGGGATTCGAACCGGCGGACGTCGATCGCGTGCGTCGTTTCTGGGAAGCGCCGCGCATGGCCGAACGCCCGGGACTCAAGGCGGTCGATCTTTTCCGCGCCGTCGGCAGGGGCGAGGTCCGCGCTCTTTGGATCATGGCGACCAATCCCGCGGTCAGCATGCCCGAAGCCGATGCGGTGCGCGCCGCGCTCGAGCGTTGCGATTTCGTGGTCGTGTCCGACTGCGTCGCCGATACCGATACCGCGCGCTTCGCCCATGTCCTGTTGCCCGCGCTCGCCTGGGGCGAGAAGGACGGGACGGTGACCAATTCGGAGCGGCGGATTTCGCGCCAGCGGGCTCTGTTGCCCGCGCCGGGCGAGGCCAAGGCCGACTGGTGGGCGGTGACGCATGTGGCGCGGCGGCTTGGATTCGCCGCCGCCTTCCCCTACGAGAGCCCGGCGGAAATCTTCCGCGAACACTGCCGTCTTTCGGCCTTCGAGAACGACGGACGCCGCGATTTCGATATCGGCGGCTTGGCCGAAGTCGACTACGATTCGCCCGAATGGAATCAATGGCCGACTCAATGGCCGGTGCGCCGGCCGGGCGAGGGCACGGCGCGCCTGTTCGCGGATGGGCGGTTCTTCCATCCCGACGGCCGGGCCCGCTTTATTCCCATCAAGCCGCGCCCACCCATCGAGGCCCCATCGGCCGAATGCTCCTTTATTCTCAATACCGGTCGCACCCGCGACCAATGGCACACGATGACGCGTTCGGGCCGCGCGCCGCGCCTTTCCGCCCATGCGCCGCAGCCGACGGTCGCGCTCGCGCCCCAGGACGCGGCGGCTCTCGGCATCGCCGACGACACCTTGGTCCGGGTGTCCAATCACCGGGGAAGCGTGGTCGTTCCCGCGCGTCTCGATGCGGGTCAGCGCGCGGGCGAGATCTTCATTCCCATTCATTGGAGCGATACCAACGCCGCCGCCGCGACGGTCGGCCGATTGATCGCCGGCCACACCGATCCGGTCTCCGGCCAGCCGGAATTGAAGCACACCCCGGTCCGGATCGAGCCGGTCGCGCCGTCCTGGAGGGCGCTCGCCTATTCGCGCAAGCCGATTGCGTTCGACGGCGCCGGCTATTGGTGCCGGGCGACGGGAACCGACCACATCCTATGCCACCTCGCCGGCTTCGATCGGATCGGGGATTGGTCGGCCCGGGCGCGCGCTTGGTTCGGCGACGGCGACTGGATCGAAATGCACGATACCAGGCGCGACCAGTACCGGGCGGTGTGCCTTCGCAACGAACGTCTCGATGCCGCGCTCTTCGTCTTTCCGGGATCGGCCCCGGTCGGTTCCGACTGGCCGGCGCTTCATTTCGCGCGGCCGGCAATTCCGCCCGATGAACGGGCCGGATTGCTCGCCGGCGTTTCGCGGAACGGCCGAGCGGATCGAACCGTCTGCGCCTGCTTTTCGGTCGGGCTCGCGGCGATTGAGGACGCCGTGGCGCGCGCGGGTCTCGTCTCCGCGGCCGAGGTCGGCCGCGCCCTCAAGGCCGGCACCAATTGCGGCTCGTGCCTGCCCGAGATCAAGGCCATCCTGGCGCTTGCGGAACCGCGCCGGAAAGCAAAAGTCGTTGCCGATCCGAGGGGCTGAAACGAGCGAAATCGCCCGCAAATTTCCTTGTTAGCGGAAAATTCCGGCAGAGATCCGTCGATGGGCATGGCCGCTCGCGCAGCCGACCGTCGTTTTATATGATATGTCTCGCGTGGGGATCGGGGCCTTGCGGCCTTAGGCCGCCCCTTCGGGCT
>CAYIQU010000342.1:0-2751 GCA_964365645.1 uncultured Hyphomicrobiales bacterium
CTGATCGAGAACCTGCACGTCGAAGCGGCCAAGCGCCAGGTCGCGCTGGCCGAGGCCATTGCCGCCATGACCGCCGCAGCCAAGGGTTAGCGCATGGGCGCGGCGGGGAACTTCTTCGAGGACTTCCGGCTGGGCCAGGAATTCCGCCATGCGCCGCCGCGCACGGTGACGGAGGCCGACGCGACCCTTTACGCCGCCCTTTACGGGTCGCGCTTCCCGCTGCACGGCGCCCGCACCTTCGCGAAGAAGCTGGGGTTCGCCGAAACGCCGCTCGACGATTTGCTGGTCTTCCACGTCGTTTTCGGCAAGTCGGTTCCCGACGTTTCGCTCAACGCGGTCGCCAACCTGGGCTACGCGAGCGGCGTCATGGGCGCGCCCGTCTTTCCCGGCGACACCTTGAGCGCGCGCTCGACCGTCATCGGCCTGAAGGAAAACTCCAATCGCAAGACCGGCGTCGTCTGGGTCAAGACCGTCGGCGTCAACCAAGACGGCCGCGTCGTCGCCGAGTACGCGCGCTGGGTCATGGTGCGCAAGCGCGACGAAAACGCGCCCGCGCCCGCGCCGCACGTTCCCGACCTGCCGGCGGCCGTGCCGGCCGCCGCGCTGATCGTGCCGGAAGGTTTCGATCGCGCCGGCTACGACACGGGGCTCAGCGGCGATCCCCGGCTGTGGGAGGATTACGCCAAGGGCGAGCGCATCGACCACGCCGACGGCGCGACCATTGAGGAAGCCGAGCACATGATGGCGACGCGGCTCTACCACAACACCGCGCGGGTTCATTTCAACCAGCACGCGGAAAAGAACGGCCGCTTCGGCCGGCGCATCGTCTACGGCGGCCACGTCATCAGCATCGCCCGCGCGCTCAGCTTCAACGGGCTGGCGAATGCTTTCCGAATCGCCGCCGTCAACGCCGGCGCGCACGTCGCCCCGACCTTCGCCGGGGATACCGTCTATGCCTGGTCGGAAGTGCTGGAGACCATCGTCCTGCCCGGCCGCGACGACGTCGGCGCGCTGCGCCTGCGGACCATCGCGACCAAGGATCGCGCGTGCGCCGATTTTCCGGCGCGCGTCGGCGAAAACTACGATCCCGCCGTGGTGCTGGACTTCGACTACACGGTCCTCATTCCCCGCCGAATCCGAGATTCGCGAATCGCTGGAATCGTTTAGCGCCGATTCGGTACGCCACACAAAATATAGTTGTCCGGTGGAATCGGCTCTGCTAAATGATGGAGGTGTCAGGTGCGCTGACCCTGGGAAGCCCGCGCCAGCGCCGCATGGTTAGCGGCGCTCCTGACACCTCCGGGAGCCGGCCAGGCTCCAACACCTTAGGAATCCCCTTTCCGATCGTCTCCTTCTTCGGGCGCACCCTGGGCAGAGAACGGCCCCGGGAAGGAGCATGATCGCGTCTCGGCCAGGGCGCGGGAAAACCGTCGCCGGAATTCCCTCCCCCTTGCCGCGCGGGCGAACGCCCGGTTCGATTCCGCCGTTCCGGGTCGAAGGACCCGGACAGGCTTTCTCGAAAGTCGCCGACGAAACGGCCGACGGCCGCTTCGCGGGAGACGGGCCGCCGTCGCCGGAGGCCCGCCGGGACATCCCTCGATGTCGCCGGAAATGATGGAAGGGGTCCATTTTCGCGGCAATCGGAATCGCGCCGCCGCCTTAAATATTCTGTGCATAAAATCCGGACTTCTGCACAAATCCCCCACACGTTATCCACACGCGCGAAAAACAGAGAAAACTGAAATAAGAGTTCCGGCGCCCCGCGCGGAGCGCCGATTCCGGCCGGTTGCCGGTCGCTTCGATTGACTCAAGCCCCGTCGAGGGCTACCAATTATTCCGCAGTGCGGCATAACCGTTTCCGGACCCTCTCATGGCCACCGTCAAGCGCCCGCTTTCGCCGCACCTTCAGATTTATCGCCCGCAAATCACGTCGATCCTGTCCATCCTGCATCGGCTGACCGGCGTCGCGCTCGCGGGCGGGGCGTTTCTTCTCGCCTATTGGCTGACGGCGGCCGCCTACGGCCCCGAGGCGTTCCAGCGCGCCAACGCGCTGTTCGTTTCCGCCTTCGGCCGGCTGGTGCTGTTCGGCATGACCTTCGCGTTCTTCTATCATTTCGCCAACGGCATCCGGCATCTCGCCTGGGACGTGGGGCGCGGCTTGGACCTGAAGACGCTGCGCCTGAGCGGCGTTCTCGTCGTGCTGGTTTCGCTGGCGCTCACCGTCGCGCTTTGGGCGGCGGCCTACGCCCAAGCGGGGAAGCTGTGAGCGCCGAGCCTTCCATGCAAAGCGCGCTGGCCCGCGTCCGCGGGCTCGGCTCCAACCACGACGGCGCCGGCCACTGGCGGGCGCAGCGGCTGACCGCCGTTTTGCTGGCGCCGCTCGGGCTGTGGTTCGCCGCCAACATCGTCTACCTGATCGGCGTCGGCCTCGACGAGACCGTCTTCCGCGCCTGGGCGTCGGAACACGGCAACGCCCTGTTGCTGATCCTGTTCCTCGTCGCCCTGTTCCATCACTCCGTGCTGGGCATGCAGGTGGTGATCGAGGATTACGTCCACGGCCCCGCCGCCAAGACCGCGTCCCTGTTCCTGTCCAAGACCGTCCTGTGGGTGCTGGGCGCGTCCTCGATCCTGGCCGTGCTGCGCCTTTACCTGGGAGCCTGAGCCTTGCCCTCCGCCTATCCGATCACCGATCACATCCATGACGTCATCGTCGTCGGCGCCGGCGGCGCCGGCCTGCGCGCCACGCTCGGC
>CAYIQU010000343.1:0-2740 GCA_964365645.1 uncultured Hyphomicrobiales bacterium
GATCGCCGCCTATTGGCTGGCGCTGGCCCGGCTTGCCTATTATCTGCTGATCTACAGCCTAGGCTTGGCGCCGACCCTGACGCCGGGCGGGGGAGGCTGAACCCATGAGCCCCAACACTATTTTCGTCGCCGTCATGGCGCTGTCGCTGTTCAACGGCCTGACGTCGCCCCTGCTGCCGCTGGTTTATGTGCTGATGCCGACCTGGGCGCCGCATCTCTTTCTCGGCATGGGGGAGATGAAGATCATCGCCGAGGTCATATTTTACATCAGCTCGCTGATCGTCGCGACCGGAACGCTGCTGATCGGCGGCGTGCCGGCGGCCCTTTACGAAAACCTGTTCGGCGGCGAGCGGGAAGGCCAGACGGCCATGTACATTTGGCTGGCGGGCGTCTTGCTGTTGACCCTGCCGGCGGCGTCGCGGTTGTAAGTCCCGAACGAAAACGGGGGCCCCGCGGCCCCCGTTCCATAAAGTCTCAAGCGCGGCGGTTACTGGATTGCTTTCCAGGACCCGTCCTGCTGCTTGCCGACGATGCATTCGTATTCGGCCGATTTGCCGTCCAGCTTGTAGCCGATCCGCACGGTCAGGTTCGAATCCTGGGTGCTGAAGATCTTGGTCGGGTCCATGGCCGCGAATTCGGCCTTGGCGACCTTGGGATCGGCCTTCGCCTTGACGAGGCAGGCGTCATGGGCCTTCTGGTTGTTTTCGCCGCCGCCGCAGGCCGTGAGCGCGACTGTGGCCGCGATGGCTACGGCCCCGATGGCCGTTTTGCCGATTTTCCGTGAAAACATGGCAACCTCGATGCTTGTTGGGAACGCGATGCCGGCCGGGGTTATCCCGCGCGGGCGGCCGATTTAAAAGGATGGGCCGGCGCCGCGCAAGCCCCCCGCCGGGGTGGGGCCAAGGGCTGGCGGGGCGGGAAAAAGCGGTTATATTTCCGACCGGACAGCCAGCCCGGAGACGCCCCCATGATCCGCTATCGCCTGCAATGCAGCCACGGCCATGCTTTCGACGAGTGGTTCGATTCGAGCGCGGACTGCGACGCCAAGCTGGCCCGAAAGGCGACGGCGTGCCCCGACTGCGGCGACACAAGCGTCGCCAAGGGCATCATGGCGCCCAGCGTGGCCGGCTCGGCCCGCGCGGCCGCGCCTTCGCCCGCGTGCGGGTCGGACATGCCGTGCGGCGCCTGCCCCATGGCCGGGCGGCACTGACCGGATTTATTTCGGCGCGGCGGCGGCTTCCCGTTCCGCCGCCGCCTTCATGAATTCCCGGAACAACTCGATCATCCGATCCATGAAGGCGAGGTCTTTTTTCATTTCGTCCTCGCGGCGGCGTTTGTCTTCCTCGGCCGCGATCTTGCGCCGGGTGTCCAGCTCGTCGGCGCTGAGCGTCTTGCCGCCGGAGCCTTCCTGGGCGGCGGCGCAGATCAGGCGCGTGCCCTCGATGCCGCAGACGGCGATCTCGCCGGTGCGCTTGTTCAGCCGCCAGACCTTGTCGGCGGTCGCCTTGATGATCTCAAAATGGCCGCCGCCGGGATACGCGATGGGCTTTTCGTCGGCGCGCGCGGCGGCCGCGCCCAGCGAACAGGCCAGAACGAGGGCGGCGAGAAACGGGGTGCGGGCGATCAAGGGATGAATCCTTTTCCGGTGGGGGGCGACGCGCGGGCCATTATTGCGCATCCCGTGGCCGAAATATGGCGGCCGGAAAAGAGCGCCGAAATCAGGCGTTTAGAGCGGTTCCGGGAATGACAGAATCGAAAGGGGATTCCCAAAGGGCGTAAAAGGTGATTCAAGCTGGCTACTGGACAGGAGGCCAGCATGGATGGCGCGACCCTATTCGGAAGACCTTCGGGAACGGATCGTTCGGGCAGTTGAAGCCGGCGGCTCACGCAACGCCACTGCCAAGCGGTTCGGCGTGAGCGTCAGTTTCGTGGTGAAGTTGCTCCAGCGTTGGCGACAACGCGGTACCCTCAAAGCCGACCAGTATGGCGGTTGGAAAAAGCCGCTGCTGGGCAAGCACGCGGATCGAATTCGCGCGCTGGTGGCGGCGAGATGCGACATCACGATCAAGGAACTTTGCGTCCTCCTGGCCGCCGAGGGGATCGAGGCCAAGCGATCGACGCTTGGCGACTTTCTTCTGGCCCTGGGGCTGAATCGTAAAAAAAGACCAGCCATGCCGCCGAGCAGGAGCGGCCTGACGTCGCGGCGGCGCGGGCCGCTTGGCGCAAGCAGCAACCCAAGCTGATCGCGGAACGGCTGGTCTTTCTTGACGAGACCTGGGCGACGACCAACATGGCCCGGCGCTACGGCCGAGCGCCGCGTGGAGAGCGGGTCGTGGCCGCCGTTCCGCATGGCCATTGGAAAACCACCACCTTCCTCGCCGGCCTACGCCTGGACGGATTAAGCGCGCCGCTGGTCCTGGATGGTCCGATCGACGGCGAAGCCTTCCGCGCCTATGTCGAGCAATTCCTCGCGCCGACCCTGTCCCCTGGCGACATCGTCATCATGGACAACCTCGGTTCCCACAAGGTCGTCGGCGTGCGTGAGGCCATCGAGGCCAGAGGAGCCACGCCGCTTTATCTGCCGCCCTACAGTCCCGACCTCAACCCCATCGAGCAGGTCTTCGCCAAGCTCAAGGCCATCCTGCGGAAGATCGCCGCCAGGACCGTCGATGCCCTCTGGCGCGCCATCGCAATTGCCCTGGACGAGTTCGCCCCCGCCGAATGCCGGAACTACCTCGCC
>CAYIQU010000344.1:0-2736 GCA_964365645.1 uncultured Hyphomicrobiales bacterium
CGTCGAGGGCCTGGGCCTGGCCGGACGCCTCAAGGCCGCGCTGCGCCACATTCTGTGGGGCGAGTCGGGCTGAGGAGAGAGAGGACGCGCCGTGACGCCCAGGTTCATCACCTTCGAAGGCGGCGAGGGCGCGGGCAAGTCCACCCAAGTCAAGCGCCTGGCCGAACGCCTGCGCGCCGCGACCATCGATCCCGTTCTCACCCGCGAGCCGGGCGGTTGCCCCGGCGCCGAGGACATTCGCGCCCTTCTCGTCCAGGGCGAGCAGGGCCGCTGGTCCCCGCTGACGGAAGCCTGGCTGAACTACGCCGCCCGGCGCGAGCATCTCGACCGCACCATCCTGCCCGCGCTGAAAGCGGGGCGCTGGGTGATCTCGGACCGCTTCGCCGACTCGACCGTCGCCTATCAGGGCTACGGCCACGGCCTCGGCGCGGAAATCATCGCGAAGATTCACGCCCTCGTTGTCGGCGATTTCGCGCCCGATTTGACCCTGATTCTCGACATTCCGGTCAAGGCCGGTCTCGAGCGCGCGGTCGCCCGCGCGGGAAACGAAACCCGCTACGAACGGATGGACGGCGGCTTTCACGAGCGGATGCGCCAGGGCTTTCTCGACATCGCCCGGCGCGAGCCCAAGCGGTGCGCGGTGATCGACGCCGGGCGCGACGTGGACGCGGTCGCCGCCGACATCTGGGCGGCGGTGCAAGATCGGCTTATGCGGGGCAGGGGATAGATCATGGCACGCGCAAAAGAACCGGCCGCGAGCGCGTCGACGATCCCGGTCCCGCGCGCCAATCCCGACCTGATCGGGCACGGCGCGGCCGAGGCGCGGCTGAAACGCGCGTTCGAAAGCGGCAAGTTGGCGCACGCCTGGTTGATTTGCGGCCCGCGCGGCATCGGCAAGGCGACGCTGGCGTTTCGTTTCGCGCGCTACGTTCTCGCGCACGGCGGCGGGCAGGTCCCCGCGCCGGCGGCCGAGCCGTCGCTGTTCGGCTCCGCGCCGCCGCCCAAGGACAAGCGCGGCGCGGGGGGCGGCGAGGGGCTTTACCTCGATCCCGAAAACCCTGTGTTCCGGCGGACGACGAGCGGCGGGCACGCGGATCTGTTCACCGTCGAGCGCGCCTATGATGAAAAGAAGGAAGCCCGGCGCGGCGAAATCGTGGTCGACGACGTGCGCGGCGTCGGCGGGTTCCTGTCGTTGACGGCGGCCGAGGGCGGCTGGCGGGTCGTCGTCGTCGACAGCGCCGACGAAATGAACCGCAACGCCGCCAACGCCATCTTGAAAGTCCTGGAGGAGCCGCCCGCGCGCGCCCTGCTGTTGCTGGTGGCGCACAATCCGGGCGCGCTGCTGCCGACCATCCGCTCGCGTTGCCAGCGGCTTGTTCTCGATCGCCTGACCGACGCCGACGTGGCCCGCATCCTGGGCCGGGTGATGCCCGATCTTTCGCCCGATGAAACGCACGCCATCGCGCATCTGGCCGAGGGCAGCGTCGGCCGGGCCATCGAACTGGCCGACGAGGACGGCCTCGCCTTGCACCGGGACATGGGCCAGCTTTTGAGCCGCCTGCCGGACCTGGACGGCGTCTTGCTGCACCGCTTCGCCGAAAAGGCGGCGAAAGGCGGCACGGACGGGACGTTTCGCACCGCGGGCGAAATCATCGGCCGGTGGTTGCGGCGACTGGCCGTCGCCGCCGCCACGCGCGGGCAGGGCGCGGCGGCCGTCGATCCGGCCGGAGTGACCGAAGCCGAGGCCGCCGATCTGGCGCGGCTCGCCCCGCTGGCCGACGCCGGCCGCTGGCTGGACGCCCGCGACAAGATCGAGGGGCTGTTCGAGCGCGCCATGGCGGTCAACCTGGATCGCAAGGCGACGCTGCTGGACGCGTTTTTCCTGTTGCGCGCCGCCGTCAGGGTTTGAGCGCGACTTCGCGCATGATGATTGGCCGCGCGACTTTGTGCGGGTCTGGTGAAGATTCGTGCAGGTTCCGGCAAGGGAAAAAACCTCTAACCCCTTGATCCGCCTGGAATCCGGTTCGGATACGCGCGTTTTCATCATCATTTATCGTCATTCATCATCATTTATCGTCATTTTGGGCCCCAAAGGGCCGTCAGCGGCGCTAACGGCTTAAAGGCCCCAAACTGATGGCTATTAAAGGACATATATCCTATATTGTCGTATTAGTCAACTAATATCCTATATACGGAAAATAGTCTTGATTTTCTGTTCGTCTTATGTTCTTGTTCTCCTAGGTTGAACCATGTCCACGCTGCTAAACCTTGCGGAGAGATTTCCATGACCGCCCAACCAAGACTCCCTCAACCCCTGACGCCGGAGTCCCTGAATGGACTCATGCGACAACGCGTCTATTGGGACGCGACGCATCCCCGGTTCCCGACGTATCAGCGTCTCGTCAAACGCGGCTTCGAAATTCTCTATCCCGGCCCGGAGCGCCGCGACGACACAGGGATCATCATCGACGTGAAGCCGTTGCCGCCCGAACGCGTCGCCCATTTGGTCGAACAAACCAATCGGGAGATCGAGGACGCCGAGGGGGACTTCAATGAAAGGCCGGGTCCTGGTGGAGATGGCGCGGTCCACGTGGAAGCCCATACCCGCGCTGGCGGCAAAGTCGAAGTGTCGGATTACTGGCGCGCGCTTCCTTCATCCGCGCTCGGCGCGCGCGAGTCCGCAGCGGGCCAGGGAAGCGGCGACGGCGCGGATGAAAGCGCGCCGGAGAATCAAAG
>CAYIQU010000345.1:0-2732 GCA_964365645.1 uncultured Hyphomicrobiales bacterium
TGCTCCTGGCGACTGATGGAGGTCATGATCCGCACCCCCTCGATCCCGGCCAGCGATTCCTCCAGAACCTGGGTGACCTGCGTCTCGATGATTTCCGGGCTGGCGCCGGCATAGCGGGTATCGACCGTCACCACCGGGGGATCGATGTTCGGGTATTCGCGCACCGACAGGCGCGAATAGGAAACCAGCCCGATCAGCGTCACCACCAAGCTCAAGACCGTGGCCAGAACCGGGCGGCGGATGCAGACGTCGGAGAGGATCATGACCCGTCTCCCGTCACGATCCAGGCTTTGTCGGTTCCGTCGGCTTCGCCGAAGGGGCCGAAGGGGCCGGCGGGGCGGCGGCACGAACCGGGGCGCCGTCTTGGACCTTGATCTGTCCCGCCGCGACAACTTCCTCGCCCGCCCCCAGGCCCTTGACGATTTCGACCCGACCGGCGGCGCGGCGGCCGATCTCGACCGGGGCCAGAACGGCTTTTCCGTCCTGGACCTTGAAGACGAAAAAGCTTTCGCCGCGCGGCATGATGGCTTGTTCGGGCACGGTCACGGCCTGGGCGCGTTCCTGCACGGTGAGGGTCACGCGGGCGAACAGGCCGGGCCGCAACGCTCGCGCCGCATTGGGCAGCGTGGCGCGAATGGCGATGCTGCGCCCGGCGGGATCGATCTGCGGATCGATGGCGTAGACCTGGCCCTCGAACGGGCGGTCGGGAAAGGCGTCGATCTCGGCAGCGACTTTCTGGCCGACCGCCAGCGCGCCGAGATGACGTTCGGGAATCCGGAAATCGAGCTTGATGGTATCGATGCTTTCCAGGTTGATCAGGTCTTGCCCCGGCGCGACGTAATCGCCGGCGCTGACCTTGCGCAAACCGACGATGCCGGTGAACGGAGCGACGATCCGGGTTTTCGAGAGGCGCGCGCGGGCCAGCTCGACCCGGGCCCGGTCCATTTCCATGCGGGCAAAGGCCTCGTCGCGCGCGCGCGCGGTGCCCGCGCCCTTGGCGAGAAGCTCGCGGGCGCGAATCTCGTTCTGGCGGGACAGCTTGGCGGCGGCTTCGGCCTCGACCAATTCGGCCCGCGCGATGTCGTCGTCGATCTGGAACAGAACCGCGCCCTTGTCGACCACTTGGCCTTCGGCGAAGGGGGTCGCGACGATGCGCCCGGCGATCTCGGACCGAACGATGACGGATTCGTCGGAGCGCAGCGTGCCGACGGCCCGCACGGTTCCGGCCAACGGCCCCATCTCCGCCCGCGCGATTTCCACCGGCACGCCGCCGGGCGGTCCGTTCTTGGCCGCGCCCGGCATGGCCGGTTGCGCCTTGGCAGGGCCTGATTTGGCGGCGCCGGCGGAAGGCGATCCCGCGCGCGTGCCCCCCGGCGCCAGACCGCCGCCGCGCAACGCCCAGGCGGCCAGCCCCGCGAGCGCGATCACGCCGACGATCGCCAGCACGCGGGGGGAAATCGGGGGAATCGTCATCGCGTCGCCTTTCGGGGTCGTTTTTTCGAGGCCGCCAACCGGCAAGGTCCCAGGGCAAAGCCGTTGGCGAAGTCCCTGATCGCCGCCGGGTAAATTAGACTGAACAGTCCAATTTATGTTAGTGTGAGCCATGGTCCCCGTCAAACCCTCCCTGGCCCCAAACCGCCGGACCGACGCCCGACCGGAACCGCGCCGCAGGCGCGGCCTGTCGCAGGCTAAAAACCGCGCCATCCTGAAGGCCGCCGCCCGGGTATTCCTGGAGTCCGGCTTCCACCAAGCCAGCATGGATCGGATCGCGCAAAAGGCGCGGGTGTCGAAACAGACCGTCTATAACCACTATCGCGCCAAGGAAGATTTGTTCACCGCCATCATTCGCGATCGCGCCGGGCAACTGCTGAGCGGATTGGAACAGCGGCTCCATACCCGGGGCCGGGCGGCCGACGCGCTGAAAGCCTTCGGCGCGGATTTCCTGTCGTTTCTTCTTTCGCCCGCCATCCTCGCCTTTTATCGCCTGCTGGTCGCCGAAGGGGGACGGCGGGGAGAGTTGGGCGCCATCGCGTATGCCCAAGGTCCGATGCGGGCCGTCGAGACGCTGGCCGGATTTCTGGCGGAACGGGCCCGCAAGGGCGAATTGCGCGTCGTCGATTCCCGTTCCTCGGCCGAAATGCTGCTCGGGATGCTGCGCGGCCAGCACCAGATGCGCGCGCTGTTCGGCGCCGGCCCGACCCCCAATCTCAAAACCATCAAGTCATGGGTCGCCGGCGCGGTCGAGGCGTTCCTCGCCGCCCATCGGCCCTGAATATTCCTACAGGCTCGCGCCCGGCAGCGGCAGAACTTCTTCCATCTTGCCGGTGATGTAGGCGAAGGCTTCGTCCACCGAATCGACCGACTTGAACAATTCGAGGTCGGCGGGATCGATGGTGCCGTACTTGACCATCGCGTCGAGATTCAAAATCTCGCTCCAATAGGACTTGCCGTACAGAATCACGGCCATCGGCTTGCGCAGCTTGCGCGTCTGCACCAGCGTCAACACCTCGAAGAACTCGTCCAACGTCCCAAATCCGCCGGGAAAGATGACGATCGCCTTGGCGAGGTAGACGAACCAGAACTTGCGCATGAAGAAGTAGTGGAATTCGAAATTCAACTCGCGGGTGACGTGGGGGTTCGCCGCCTGTTCGTGCGGCAGCGAAATGTTGAGCCCGACGTTCAAGCCCTTGGCCTCGGACGCGCCGCGATTGGCCGCTTCCATGACGCCGGGT
>CAYIQU010000346.1:0-2728 GCA_964365645.1 uncultured Hyphomicrobiales bacterium
ATCATGTAGCCGATCATGGCGATGATGCCGGGCAGGACCGCGGCCATGAACAGCTTGCCGATGGATTCCTGAACCAGAATGGCGTAGACGACCAGCGGCACCGACGGCGGGATCATGATGCCCAAGGTTCCGCCGGCGGCCAGCGTGCCGGTCGCCAACGCCCCGGAATAACCGTGCCGGCGCAGTTCCGGCAAGGCGACCTGCCCCATCGTCGCCGCGGTGGCCAAGGACGAGCCGCAGATGGCGCCGAACCCGGCGCAGGCGCCGATCGCCGCCATGGCGAGCCCGCCGCGCATGTGCCCCATGAACGCGCGAACGAAACCGAACAGGGCCCGCGACAAGCCGCCGTGGGTGGCGAACTGGCCCATCAGCAGGAAGATCGGGATGACCACGAGATCGTAATTGGACAGGCGCGCGTAGGCGAGATTCTTCAACGAGTTCATCAGCGGCAAAATCTCGCCGCCGGTGAAGTAAATATAGCCGCCGGCGCCGACCGCGAACATGGCGATGCCGATCGGCACCCGCACCAGCAGCAGGGCCAAAAGAAGGCCGAAGATCGCGAACCCGACCGCGGTGTTGCTCATCGCCGCCCCGGGACGCCGGCGACGATCCGGCGACCATGCCAGACGGCCATGTAGAGTCCCGCCGCCGCCATCAGCAAAAATCCGGGAACCATGAGAATCTGGGCGATCCAGGCCGGAATCGCCAAGACGGCCGAGGTCTCGCCGAACTCCCGCAGCGTGGCGGCTCCCGCCCACGTGCGCGCCGCGATCAGGGCGCCGACGACGGCGAGCAACAGGGACCCGGCGGCATCCAATCCGTCGCTCCAGGCGGCGGGCAGCCACGCGGTGAAGAAGTCCACCCGGATGTTCCGCTGGGCCATGTGGCAATGGGCGAAAAACGTCGAGGCGGCGACCGCCGCCCCCATCTGCAACAACTCGACGTCGCCGGGAACGGGCGCGGCGGCGATCTTGCGCCCGACGATGGACACGATCGACATGGCGACGAGGGCGGTAAAAATCAGCCCGCCGCCGATCGCCATCGCCTGGGACGCCGCCATCAGGACCCGCCCGATCGGATCCTGCCCCGGCCGATCCGGAAAACCGAGCTCCGCCGTCGACCGTCGCGTATCGTCTCGCGTCTCGTTCATGCGAATGAACGATTCAATTGATCGCCCTTTTGCCGCGCGCCGCCAAGGATACCAGCGTGGTCAGCGTGATCGATTTCAGCGTCGCGAGCGAGATTTCGTCGATTTCGGTCAGGACCACGCGCAGGCCGCGACCGATGTCGGTGTTGTCTCCCGGCTCGGGGCGGTTCGACAGGCTCGTGCCCACGTCCTCGAACAGCTTGATGATGTCGAGCAACGTGACCCGGCGCGGATTGCCGACGAAGCGATAGCCGCCGCCCGCCCCGCGCACCGATTCCACGAAGCCGGCGCGCCCGAGAATCCGCAGGACCTTGGCCAGATGGTTCGTCGAAACGGAATATTTATCCGCGATTTCGCCGACGGACAGGTGCCGCTGGGGATCGCGGGCGAGTTCCAGCACCGCGTAAAGCCCGAAGCGCGCGGCTTTTTGAAGTTTCATGCCCCGCCCGCTTTCGCCTTGGCGGCGGCGCCCGCGGCGGCGGCGGGCTCGTCCAAATCCATTTCAAGTTGGATGAAAGGGCCGGCCATCAGCCCCTGGCTCCGGAAAAACGACATCAGAAGATTCTCGTCGCGGCGCAACATGGTCCGGATCTTCGCCACGCCGGCCCGCCGGAAACGGTCCTTGACGGCGTCCAGCAACCGGGCGCCGAGGCGATACTCCCGGTGTTCCGGGCTGACCTGAATCGCGAACACCCACCCGCAGGGTTCGGAGCCGAATTCCCAGGCGCGGACTTCGCCGATGATCAGGCCCAAGACCGCGCTCCCCTCGACCGCGACCAGGAAATAGCGCGACCGCGCCGAGGGCGCGTAGCGATCATACAGGTCGCGCCAGTAATCGGGCTTGGCGACCCCGGTGTTGCGATGGTCCAGCGCGATGATCGACGCCAGATCCTCGCTTCGAACGGAGCGGATAGAGACGGCCGGTTCGCCCGCGCCCGCCGGCGCGGCATTCGCCGGCGCCGCCCGCGACGTCTTGGCTGGCCCCGTTTTGTGCGAAGGTTGCTTCCGTGCCATGCGCCGCCACCCCTTCGGCGAGGGCCGCCGCCCAGGCCCCACCCCTCGTTGCGCGTCGAGTCGGGGCCGTCTCCTGTGGAAAACCGGCAACCGCCGTTTGACAGCATCCTCCAGGCTCGATAAGTTGTAAATATGTATTTCGGTACCTATTTTATTTTTCAGCGCGACGGCGACTGAACAATAAAATCGGCGGCCGGAGCATCGCGCGCGCGACGGCGACGGAGACACGAGGAATTCTTCGTCCCACCGCCCCGATCGAGTCGTCATGCGGGGCGATAAGCAACGGGGAAGCGTCCATGCAAGACCATACCGTTGAGATCGATCGTTCCACGCGCCCCGCCGGGCTGCGTTTCGCCCCGCGCTTCAATGTTTCCGTCGCGTTCATCGATCGCCATCTGGCCGAAGGTCGCGCCGACAAGATCGCGATCCGAACCCCGCGCGAAACCGTCAGTTACGCGCAACTCGCCCAGCAGGTGAACCGATGCGGCAACGCGCTCAAGTCCCTCGGGCTTGCGCCCGGCTACCGGCTGCTGATGGTGGTGAAGGATTGACCGGCCTATTTACATA
>CAYIQU010000347.1:0-2727 GCA_964365645.1 uncultured Hyphomicrobiales bacterium
GATAAGCTCGGCCGGGTGCAAATCCTGAACGTGCACCTGAAGAAATCGCGGCTCGGGTCCGACGTCAGTCCCGAACAGATCGCGGCGTTGACGCCGGGCTTCACCGGCGCGGACATCGCCAATCTGGTCAACGAGGCGACGCTGCTCGCCACCCGGCGCGACGCCGAGGCGGTCGTCATGGACGACTTCACCCGCGCCATCGAGCGGATCGTCGCCGGCCTGGAAAAGAAGACGCGGATTCTCAACCCGCTCGAACGCCGGATCGTGTCCACTCACGAAATGGGGCACGCGCTGACGGCGCTGGCGCTGCCCGGCGGCGACGCGGTGCACAAGGTTTCGATCATCCCGCGCGGGGTCGGCGCGCTCGGCTACACCATCCAGCGGCCGACCGAGGATCGCTATTTGATGGTGCGCGAGGAACTGGAAAACAAGATGACGGTGTTGCTGGGCGGCCGGGCGGCGGAACACGTGGTGTTCGGGCGGCTGTCGACCGGCGCCGTCGACGACCTGGTCAAGGCGACCGACATCGCCCGCAGCATGGTGACCCAGTACGGCATGGGCGAGAAGCTCGGCCACGTGTCCTACGACCGGCCGCCGTCGCCGTTCCTCGACGTGCCGGGGATGATGCTGGGCTCCGAGCGCCGCTACAGCGAGGAAACGGCGCGCGAGATCGATTGCGCGGTGCGCGACATCGTCGAGCGGGCCTTCCGCCGCGCGGTCGCGATCCTGACCGACAACCGCGCGGTGCTCGAAGCCGGCGCGGCGGCGCTGCTGGAGCGCGAGACGCTGGAGGAGAAAGACCTCGTCCGGCTGGCCGCCGACCTGAAAAAAGCCGCCGAATAGGCGTGCTCTTGCTGTAAACTGCTTGCCCCCGAACGGATGGATCAATTCATGGCCGAACGCCACGCTCTCGACCCCCAGATCTTGGAACGCCGCGCGCGCCGCTACGCCGAGCGGTCGTTTTTGGGCGGCACGCGCATCGGCTCGCGCACGGGGCTTCTGGTCTTCGTCGGGCTGGTGCTGGCGGGCGGATTGGGCGGGGTCTTTTTCCAGATCGATCGGATGGTGGCGCTGTCGGCCGCCGAGGCGCAGGACGCGCGCCGCTTCGCCGGGCTGGCCGAAACCCTGCGGCGCGAGGTCACGACCCTGCGCGTCCATGAAAAGGACTTCCTGCTGCGCAAGGATCCGGCGGCGAGCGAAACGCTGAAGGCCGCCGGCGACCAGGCGGGGAACACCCTCGACGCGCTGGACCGGCTGCCGGCCGCGCGGCCGGTCCAGGCGCAACTCGCCACCGTGCGCGACGGCATCATTCAGTACGGCTCCCATTTCGGCGAGACGGTCAAGATCGAGACCGTGATCGGCCTTTCGCCGGATCAGGGCCTGCGCGGGCAGGTGCAAAAGACGACCGCCGCCCTGGAAGCGAAGTTCCGCGAGCATAACCTGGCCGCGGCCATGACCCAGCTGGCCCGCGTCACCCGCATCGGCCGCGAATTCCTGCTGCCCGAGAACAAGGTCGACCACGGCCTGCTCGAAAAGAACTACGAGACGCTTCGCCTGCTCGTGGCGGCGGCGCAGGTTCCGGCCCGCGAGCGGACGGCGCTCGAGGATTTGGTCAAGACCCACGAGAACGACACCGTGACCATGCTGGCCGCGCGCCTCAAGGTCGACCGCGAGACCCGCGCCTTCGACGAGGTCTTCGGCTACATGGGACCGGGGCTGGAGGAAATCGCGCAGGCCGCCGAACGCGCCGGCGCGCTCGCGGCCGAGGGCATGGACCGCGCCCGCGATCTCGCCCGCATGACGATCGCCGGCGGCGCGGGCGGCACGATCCTGTTCCTGGTTTTCTTCGGCGCGGTGCTGTTGCGCAGCGTCTTCGGGCCGTTGCGCCGGGTGGCGGAGGCCGCCGGGCGGCTCGCCGCCGGCGAACGGAACGTGGAGATTCCGGTGCGCGGCAACATCGACGCCGTCGGCCTCGTCGCCCGCGCGCTCGACTCGTGGGTCGATGCCCTGGGCGAGTTGGAAACGCTGCGCGGCGAATTGGCGGAAACGAAAGGCCGTCTCGCCCGCGCGTTGGTCGCGCCGCCGGCCGCTGTCGTCGCGCCGCCGCCGGTCGAAATGAAGCCCGATCCGTTCCCGATCGAAGCCCCGCCGGCGAGGGAGCCGGAAAAGGACTTCGCCCCGGTCGAGAAAGAGACCGAGAAAGAGACCGAGGAGACCGACGAGGGCCTGGAACGTCCGTCGGGCCGCTTCGCCAGCGCCAGCCAGAAGCTCTCCCTCTACAGCCGGGCCGTCGGCCACGCGGCGCGCGACGTCGAGCGGACGGAAATCCTGGTGCGCGGCCTGGCCGAGGCGACCGAGAAGGTCCTCGAAATGGGCCTGCTGGTCGCCGACATTCGCGATCAGGCGAACCTGATCGCCTTCAAGTCCGGCGTGCGCGAGGCGCGCGGGCAATCGGGTTCCGCCGCCGGCGAAGATAACTTGGTGCTGTTCTCGCCCGACGTGAAACTGCCGGCGGAATCCTCGGGCGACGCGGGGCCGCGGTTCGACGCGATCCGCGACGCGGTCGACAAGGCCGAACGGACGTCCCAGGCGGTTCACGCGACGCTGGTCGAGGTGACGGGAATCGCGCAGGAAGTCGCGGCGACCGCGTCCAATCAGGCGCTGGAAGCGACCGCGCAGCTTCTGTCCCAGTCGGAATACCTGCACCACATGCTCGACGACGTGCTC
>CAYIQU010000348.1:0-2717 GCA_964365645.1 uncultured Hyphomicrobiales bacterium
AGGGTCGCTGGTTCGATCCCAGCCGGGCTCACCAATTTTCACGTTTCCACCAGCGCCGCGTCCACCGCGTCGCCCAGCTGCGCAACGATGACGTCGATGTCGGCGTCGCCCACGATGAACGGCGGCGCCAGCAAGACGTGATCGCCCAGCCGGCCGTCGATGGTGCCGCCCATGGGATAGACCAGCAAGCCGCGCGCCATCGCCTCGCGCTTGATCCGCGCGTTCAATTTAAGCGCGGGGTCGAAGGGCGTCTTGTCGGCACGGTCCTTGACCAGTTCGATCGCCTGAAACAAGCCGCGGCCGCGAATGTCGCCGACGTGATGATGATTGCCGAACCGGTCCTGCAAGGCGGCCATCAGCCGCGCGCCTTGGCGGCGGACATTGGCGAGCAGGTCGTCCCGGGCGATGACCTTCTGCACCGCCAGCGCGGCGGCGCAAGCGATAGGATGCCCTAAATAGGTGTGGCCGTGCTGGAAGAAGCCCGAGCCGCCGGCGAAGGCGTCGAAAATCGTCCGGCTCAGCAGCACCGCGCCGATGGGCTGGTAGCCGCCGCCCAGGCCCTTGGCGACGACCATGATGTCCGGCGCGATGCCGTCGTGTTCGCAGGCGTGGGTGGTGCCGGTGCGGCCCATGCCGCACATCACCTCGTCGAGAATCAACAAAATCCCGTGCCGGTCGCAAATCTCGCGGATGCGCCGGAAATACCCGGGCACCGCCGCCACGGCGCCGAGAGTCGCGCCGACCACCGGTTCGGCGATGAAGGCGATGACGTTTTCGGCGCCGAGTTCGCGTATTTTCGCGTCCAGTTCGTCGGCGGCGCGCCGGCTGTAGGTCTCGGCCGTCTCCTCGGGCCGGCGCTCGCGGTACTCGTAACAGGGCGCGATGTGATGCGCCTCGATCAGCAGCGGCGCGAACATCCGTCGCCGCCAGAGGTTGCCGCCGACCGACAGCGCGCCCAGGGTGTTGCCGTGATAGCTTTGCCGCCGGGCGATGAAATAGCGCCGCTTGTCCTCGCCGTTCTCGACCCAGTACTGGCGGGCCATCTTGAGGGCGGCCTCGATCCCTTCCGACCCCCCGGACACGAAATAGGCGTGGCTGATGCCGGCCGGCGCGGCGGCGATCAAGGTGTCGGCCAGTTCCTCGGCGACCCGGGTGGTGAAAAAACTGGTGTGGGCGTAGGCGAGCGTGTCCGCCTGCTCTTTCAGCGCGCGAACGACGTCGGGGTGGCCGTGGCCGAGGCAACTCACCGCCGCGCCGCCCGAGGCGTCGATGTAGCGTCGCCCCTGGGCGTCGATCAGGTGAATTCCCTCGCCGCCGACGGCGACGGGATAGGTCGCGCCGATTTGGCGATGCAGGATTCGGGTAACGGGTTCGTTCATCGCAAAATGCTAATCCCGGCGGTTCGCCCGAACAACAGGCCGATGGGGGCGACCGAAGGAAATATCGCCCGGCGCGACGGCGAGTTCATTGACAGGACAAGGGCAGCCGTGTCCAATTCTCCATGAACCCGGCGGACCGCATCGAAGCGGAAAACCAAGATCGACCGGGGAATTCGGGGACGGCGGACGGGGACGACCATCAATGAGCGGCGATACCATCGTCGAGACCGTCGGCTTGACCAAGCACTTCCGGGGCTTCACGGCGCTGCGCGACGTCAGCCTCAAGGTCCGCGCGCGCACCATCCACGCCATGATCGGTCCCAACGGGGCGGGCAAGACCACCTGCTTCAACCTGATCACCAAGTTCCTGGCGCCGTCCGAAGGGCGCATCCTGTTCAAGGGCCGCGACATCACCGCCAAGAGGCCCGCCGACATCGCCCGCATGGGCATGATCCGCAGTTTCCAGATTTCAGCGGTCTTTCCGCACCTGACCGTCCTGGAAAACGTCCGCATCGCGTTGCAGCGCACGCGCGACGATTCGTTTCATTTCTGGAAGTCGGAACGCGCGCTGGATGCCCTGAACGACCGCGCGCGGGCGCTGCTGGAAGACGTCGGGCTTGCCGACCTGGCCGGACTCTTGGCGGTCGAGCTGCCCTACGGGCGCAAGCGCGCGCTGGAAATCGCGACCACGCTGGCGCTGGAACCCGAAATGCTGCTGCTGGACGAGCCGATGGCCGGGATGGGGCGCGAGGATATCAAGCGCATCTCGGCATTGATCCGCCGCGTCGCCGCCAACCGCACGGTACTGATGGTCGAGCACAATCTCTCGGTCGTCGCCGATTTGTCCGACACCATCACCGTGCTGGCCCGCGGCGAGGTGCTGGCCGAGGGGCCTTACGCCGAGGTTTCGCGCAACCCGGCGGTGGTCGAGGCCTACATGGGGACCGGCCATGGCTGAGACGGTTCTCGAGGTCAAGGACCTGCACGCCTTCTACGGCGAATCCCATGTTCTGCACGGGATGAATTTCTCCGTGCCGAAGGGCGAGGTGGTGACCCTGCTCGGCCGCAACGGCGTCGGCAAGACCACCACCATGCGCGCGATCATGGGGCTGGTCGGCCAGCGCGTCGGGTCGGTCCGTTACCAGGGCAAGGAATTGGTCGGCCTGCCCTCCGAGAAAATCGCGCGGAAGGGGATCGCCTATTGCCCCGAGGAGCGCGGCATCTTCGCCAGCCTGAACGTGAAGGAGAACCTTCTTTTGCCGCCGGTGGTGCAGGACGGCGGGTTGACCCTCGACGAAATCTACGAGCTGTTTCCGATCCTGAAGGAGCGCGGCGCCA
>CAYIQU010000349.1:0-2713 GCA_964365645.1 uncultured Hyphomicrobiales bacterium
GGTAGACCGGCGTGTTGTCCTGGGGCGCCGATTCCGTCTGTTCGAGGACGTAATGAGAGCGGCCGTCGGGCAGCGTTTCGCGGAAACGCGCCACGCGCAACAAAGCGGAGCCCTTGGTGTACGTGAAATCCCCGGCGCGTTCGCGCGGCGCCGCGTTGCCGTTGATGTACAGAACGCTGTTTTGCAACTGGATCGTATCGCCCGGCAGGCCGACCACGCGCTTGATGAAATCCTTCCGGTTGTCCTCGGGCGTCTTGAAGACGACGACGTCGCCGCGCCGGACCTCGGTGAACCAGGCCCGCCCCGGCCCCGGAATCAACGGCAGGCTGAACGGCAGCGAATGGCGGCTGTAGCCGTAGGAGAACTTGGACACGAACAGGTAATCGCCGACCAGGAGCGTTGGGATCATCGAGCCCGAGGGAATGCTGAAGGGCTCGTAGAACCCGGTGCGGACCACGAGCGCGATCAGGACCGCGTAGACGACGGTTTTGGCGGTTTCGGCAAAACCGTCGGGCGCTTTGGGTTTGCTCATGGGGACAAAAGACGATCGCGGGTAAAGAGGTGATCGGGAGACCCTGGCGGGACCGGATGGGGGGGCGATGAAGCCAGCGCCCCCGTTCCCTGTCAAGGTTTCCCGTGCCCGGGGAGGGCGGAAATGACGACCACGGCCTGGGCGAGCGGGTATTCGTCGGTCAGGGAAACGTCGATCCGCGCCGTGGACCCGGCCGGGGTCAGCGCCCGGAGCCGGAGTTGGGCGCCGCCGGCCAGTTCGACGACCGGCTGGCCCGACGGCAGGCTGGACAGGCGGATGTCGCGCCAGAACACGCCCTGGCGAAAACCGGTGCCGAGCGCCTTCGCGCAGGCCTCCTTGGCGGCGTAGAACATGGCGTAGCGCGAGGCCGGGAACGGGCGGCGTTCGGCGCTGGCGCGTTCGGCGTCGGTGAAGCAGCGCGCCTTGAACCGGCCGCCGAAGCGTTCCAGCGCCTGCTCGACGCGCCGGATGTCGCACAGATCGGTGCCGACGCCGAGGATCATCGGGCGGTTCCTTTTTGTCGGGCGTCGTCCATCAGCGCGCGCATGCGCCGGATCGCCGCGTCCAGCCCGGTGAACAGCGCCTCGCCCACCAGGAAATGGCCGATGTTGAGTTCGACGACGGTCGGGATCGCCGCCACGGCGCCGACGGTGTCGAAATCGAGTCCGTGACCGGCGTGGCATTCCAATCCGATACGCCGGGCGTGCTCGGCGGCGCGGACGATGCGGTCCAATTCGCGGGCTTGCGCGTCCCCGCGCGCCTCGCAGTAGGCCCCGGTGTGCAGCTCGACCACCGGCGCGCCGACGGCGACGGCGGCGTCGAGCTGGCGCGGATCGGCCTCGACGAACAGCGAAACGCGGATGCCGGCGTCGACGAGCGCGCGCACGAACGGCGCGAGAGGATCGCGCTGCCCGGCGACGTCGAGGCCGCCTTCGGTGGTCCGCTCTTCGCGCCGCTCGGGAACGAGGCAGGCGGCGTGGGGGCGAATCTTCAGGGCGATGGCGCGCATTTCCGCGGTCGCCGCCATTTCGAAGTTGAGCGGCTTGCCCCGCCGGTCGAGCATCGCCGCCAGCCGGGCGATGTCGTCGTCGACGATGTGGCGTCGATCCTCGCGCAGGTGCGCGGTGATGCCGTCGGCGCCGGCGTCGAGCGCGACTTCCGCCGCGCGCAGCGGATCGGGATGCCGGCCGCCGCGCGCGTTGCGCACGGTGGCGACGTGATCGACGTTGACGCCGAGGCGGATCATGGTGCCGATCATGTCGCCGGTCATGTCGCTGGTCATGTTCTGGCCCGTTCGACCGAGTTGATCGACGTCGTCGCCCGCAGCGCGGCGATGATGTCGGTCAGGTGCTTCACGTCCTTGACCTCGATATCGACCATCAGGTCGAAAAAGTCCGTCGATCGGCTGACGATCTTGAGGTTGCTGATGTTGCCGTCGTTCCGGGCGATGATGGTCGAAAGATCGCCCAGGCTTCCCGGCGTGTTCTGCACCGTCACGGCGACGCGGCCGACGTGGACGGCCCCTTCGTCGGCTTCCCAGGCCACGTCCAGCCAGCGCGCCGGCTCGTCGGCGAAGGTTTCCAGTTGCTCGCAGTCGATGGTGTGGATCGTGACGCCCTTGCCGGTGGTGACGATGCCGACGATGCGGTCGCCGGGCAGCGGGTGGCAGCAGCCGGCGAAGTGCATCGCCATGCCGGGAATCAAGCCGCGGATCGGAACCGGCGGCGGCGCGTTCTTGTCGGCCTTGCGGGCCCGCGCGCCGGGGCGCGGCGGAACGGTGGAGCGGGTTCGCTTGCGCTTGGCGGCGGGAAAAACGGCCTCGACCACCGCGCGGTCGGTGTGCGTGCCGGCGCCGACGGCGGCGATCAGGTCCTCGACCGTCGGGGCGCTGAAGGTCTTGAGCACGCCGCCGAGCGCCTTGTCGGTCAGTTCGTAGCCTTCTTCCTTGAAGGCCCGGACCAGGATCGAGCGGCCGAGTTGCAGGTACTGATCGCGTTCCTGCAGGCGGATGAAGCGCCGGATCGCGGCGCGCGCCTTGCCGGTGACGACGAAACGCTCCCATGTCGGTGACGGCGATTGCGCCTTGGAGGTGACGATCTCGACCTGGTCGCCGTTCTTCAATTCGCTGCGCAGCGGCATCATCCGGCCGTTGATCTTGGCGCCGACGCAGGTGTTGCCGAT